>JAJZQA010000108.1 GCA_021810985.1 Deltaproteobacteria bacterium | reverse complement strand
CGTGAGAATTATCCAGGTATCGGACTGTCTACTATTTACAGGACGTTGCCACTTTTGGAAAAAATGGGGCTATTAAATAAAATCATCCTGGAAGATGGATTTGTCAGGTATGAATTGAATAACCCAAAAGAACAGCACTTTCACCATCATTTAATATGTATCGCTTGTGGTGCTGTTTCAGAATTCCAGGAAGATATGCTTCAGTCCCTGGAAGGTACCGTGACCAGAATGAAGGGGCTGATAGCGCGCTTGAAGAAGATCGGCGAAAAGCACGCACTGCGCCGGGAACCCACCGAACTGCGGGCCCTGTCCGAAAGGGTGATGAACCAGGTGGGAAACGGGCAAGTAACGGTAGCGGGAACGCCGTCCATAGCCGACGTAGATCCCGAAGAAATCGAAAAAGTCCTGCTGAATCTGCTCCTGAACGCCATGGAAGCGTCCGGAGGGAAGGACGGCGTTTCCGTGGAGGTTGGTTGCGACAGCACCCCCTGGATCCGGGTCAGCGACGCAGGCTGCGGCATGTCGGAGGAATTTCTCCGCACGCGCCTCTTCAAGCCATTCAGCACCACCAAGGAAAAAGGCCTCGGCATCGGTCTCTACCAGTGCCGCCAGATCGTCGAGGCCCACGGCGGCAGAATTGAAGTGCAGAGCGAAGCCGGCAGGGGGTCAGTCTTTACCGTACGGCTGAAGGCAGGGGACAGTTGATCAGGGGACAGTAAGACAGGGGACAGGGGACAGTAAACTTTAGACAGTAAAGCACACTGTAATGCTCTGTACCCTGTACCCTGCTCCCTGTTCTCTGTACCCTGCTCCCTGTTCCCTGTCCCCTGCTAACCTGCTAACCTGGAGTGATTATGGAAAGACTTCTGATCGTAGACGACAGTGAAGATATCCGCAAACAGATGAAATGGGGCCTTGCCAAGGATTATGACGTTTCCCTGGCGGCCAATCGGGAAGAGGCGGTGGCCTTTGTCCGCAAGCATCGCCCGCGTGTCGTCACCCTGGATCTGGGGCTGCCTCCCGATGCCGACGGCACGAGCGAGGGCTTTCACACCCTTGAGGAGATTCTTCGCCTGGAGCCGACGACCAAAGTCATTGTGGTCACCGGCAACGATGAGAGGGAAAGCGCCCTGCGGGCGGTCCGCACCGGGGCCTACGACTTTTACCGCAAACCGATCGAGATCGCTGAGTTGAAGGTGGTAATCGGCCGGGCCTTCCATATCCAGGCCATCGAAGTGGAAAATCGCCGGCTCCAGCTCGCCGTGGAAAATAAAACCAGCCAGTTCGGCGGCATCATCGGTCAGTGCCCACAGATGGAGCAGGTTTTCGCAACCATCAAGAAGGTTGCCTCAACCGATGTACCGGTCTTTGTCACCGGCGAAAGCGGCACCGGCAAAGAACTTGTTGCCAAGGCAATCCACACCCTGAGCCTCCGCAAAGAACGACCGTTCATCCCCATCAACTGTGGCGCCATCCCGGAGAACCTCCTGGAACCGGAGTTGTTCGGCCATGAGAAAGGGGCCTTTACCGGCGCCCACGTCCGCAGCCAGGGAAAAGTCGAGTACGCCCATCACGGCACCCTCTTTCTCGACGAAATCGGCGAACTCCCCTTGGGCCTCCAGGTCAAGCTGCTCCGTTTTCTCCAGGAAAAGGTAATTCAGCGGGTCGGCGGCAGAGAGGATATTTCCGTGGACGCCCGGGTGGTCTCCGCCACCAATGTGGATATCGCAAAAGCGATTCAAGAGGGGAGTTTTCGTGAGGATCTCTTCTACCGGACGGCCGTTATCACCATCCACCTTCCGCCACTGCGCGAGCGGGGAAATGACATTCTGCTATTGGCAAACCTGTTTCTGCGAAGATTCAGCGAGGGGCATAACAAGAAGATCAAAGGATTTGCTCCGGCGACAATCGAACAACTCCTGAACTTCGATTGGCCGGGTAATGTCCGAGAACTGGAAAACAGGGTGCAGCGAGCCGTTATTATGGGGGATGCTCCGTTCCTCGAACCGTCCGACCTGGGCTTTGACGGCGAATCCGTAGTAACCGCAACGGCACCGGCAATTATGACCCTGAAGGAAGCCCGAGACAGCGTTGAACTGGACCTGATATCAAACGTACTGCGAGAACAGGGGGGAAATATCGCCAAGGCCTCCCAGGTGCTGGGCGTGAGCAGACCGACGCTTTATGACCTGATGAAGAAACATGGTATGGAATAGAGGCAGGGAACAGGGGACAGAACGGCAGGGGACAGGGGACAGTGCCTACGAAACGGAAAAAGTAGGCAGCTCCCCAGTAGTGAGGTGCTCCTGTCTACTGTCAGTTGATAACTCTTTAACTATCCCTGTACCCTATTCAACTGTCCCCTATTCCCTGTCCCCTGTTCAACTGTACCCTGCCTTTCCCTGTTCAACTGCCCAACGAAACCTCCAACGCCTCAACCACCAAGGGATCATAGCTGGTTCCGGCGCCTTTCCTGATCTCGCCGAGTGCTTCGCTGCCGGTAAATTTTTTCCGGTGCGGCCTCTTGGATACCATCGAGCAGTAACCGTCCACCACGGCAATAACGCGGGAGATTAACGGGATCCCGGTACCGGCCAGTCCGTCCGGATAGCCGCTGCCGTCGTACTTCTCATGATGATGGAGAATTGCCCTATTGACCTCGGGAGAGAATTCGATGCCTTTCAGCAGATCGACGGTGGTGAAAGGGTGCACCTTCAGGGAGGCAAATTCCGCGGGCTCCAGCTTTTTTTTACGGAACACCGCGTCGTCCATTAACATCAGGCCTAAATCGAAGACGATGGAGACGTAGAGCGCCGTTTCTTTTTCCGCATCTGTTGCCCGCAGTCTGTCCATCACCTTGCTGACCAGGTCAGGCAGTAGCTGCGTTTTTTTATGGTATTTCCTCCCCGCAGAGAGAAGTTTGTCAAAGGTCGCGTTAAATTCCCGAAAACCCTCCTCAACGTTTTCGCCGCTGCGGAGTTTTTCGATAAGGTTGGAAACCCGGGAACCAAGCACAGCAGCAAGGGTCAGGTCCTGGAGGGTGAACGGTTCGGCGGACTTTTTGTTGTTCAGATTCAACACTCCGGTGACATTATCCTGAATTATTAACGGAACCGAAAGGAGAGATTTGGTGTTGTACTGGGGAGTGCTCTTACGTGCAAAGCGCGAATCATGCTCTATGTCCGCTATCAACACCGGTTTTCCTTCAAGAGCAACCCAGCCGCTGATCTGATCTCCCGGCCGGATCCGTGTAGTCCTGATGATATCTTCGTCAAGCCCCATGGCGCTCTGGATCCTGAGCTCTCCTGTAAACTCGTCCCGCAACATGATGGAGCAGGTACTCACCCCCATCATCTCGGCAATGAACTCCAGGAACAACTCGCTGCCCTTGGCCACGGCCGCATCTATCTTCTGCCGCCGACTCCTGGGGATGGCCAGAGTGATGGTAAAGGAGTCAGCCAGGTTTTCCACCTCAAGCTCCCAGCCGTAGCTTTCCACGGCCTTGCGCACCAGATACATCTTAACTCTGCCATTGCGCCCCTCCTTCCGATAGGAATTGTCCGGCCGGGAAAAATCCTCCATGAACAACTCCGGAAGTTTCCTGTTCACCTGAATAGCGACCTTGATCGTCTCCTCTTCCCGCGCGGAAATCATGAGGACATCATTTTCCTGCAGGTGAACGGCAAGGCTTTCAAGTAGAGTAAGAAACATCTGGCTAATCCGAAACTTGTCGCCTAAAATCTCCATCTCGCCGCTACTCATCTGGATGGTAAATGCGACATTCAAACGCTCGAACTGCTCCGTAAGGGATTTGGAGCAACCGACTTCGGTCAGAATCTCCGCCAGACAGACCACCGTCATCTTGACGTTCCGCATTTCATTTTCACACTCGAGGAACTCCAACTGGTTTTCCACGATTACGGACAGTTTGTCGGCTTCATCCGATATGATCGGGTAGAACTCCCGCTGCTCCTCCCTCGTCAGATTGTCAGAATTTTCAAGATAGTAGACCGCCCCCTTGATGGAATTGAGGGGAGTTCGCAGTTCGTGGGAAATACGGGTCAGAAACTCGGTCTTTAGCAGATCCGCTTCCATCAGCTTGCGGTTCATATCCTCCAGATCCACCGCTTTTTTCCGCAGTTGCGCTACCAAATGGGCATTTTCGAGAGCGACAGCGGTCTGATGACAGATGATCTGCACCAGTTCGAAGTCGTAGTCATCGAAGGGGCAAGAATCCTTGCGGTCACTGACATTGAGGACCCCGAGCATTTTTTTGTTCCCGGCGATCGGGCAGGAAATGAACGATTTGGTTCGATACTCCCCGCCCCCCATTTCCCGGAACAACTCGTCCCGGTCAATATCCGTCACCAGGACCGGGGTAGTATGGCGAACCACCGTACCGGCGATCCCGAGGCCGATCTTTGCCCGGTACTCACGCGACACGGCCGGATCGATGCCCCGGGCGGCGATAATGGAAAGCTGCCTCCGGTCATCGAGCAGCATTAGGGAGCATTTCCCCGCATCGGTATGGCGAACGACAATATCCAGCACAAGATTTGCAATAGCGGTGACATTATCGGTGCCGAGAATGATGTCCGTCAGATCTCGATACAGGGAAAACTTTTCTTCCACCCTCTCCGGAGGAGACAGCTGCTTTACGGTCACGGACATGAAATTCCTTTCACCATTGATTCACCAGAGGATTCATTAATTGAGCAAGTATAGTGCCAAATTAAAATAACCACGTCTTCAGTAGGTTATGCTATAAGGAAAAAAATTTAGCAACAATTTCACCGCACCTGTCGGAAAAGTTTACAGCACTCAGAAGCCTTTCAACTGTCCGCTGTCAAAGGCACCCTGTACCCTGCCTTCAAAATAACGGAGAGCAACAAAACATGAACATCGCCACTCTAAGCAGAATCGCCCCTTTCACGCTTTACATGGTCTTCATCGCCATTGAAGGGCTCCTGCACTCACTTGCGGGAAAGGGCTTTTTAACCATCCCGGGCCCGTACCTGCTCTGCCTGTATCCGGTCAAGGTGCTGGCCGTGGCCCTGGTCCTTTTTCTGTTCCGGCACAGCTATGCAGAGATTCGCTTTAAGGAACTGCTGAGCCCTGTCATATTTTTATTCGCTTCTCTCGTCGGAGTTGTGGTCTTTATCCTCTGGATCAATCTGGACCAGCCATTCGCGACCATGGGAACACTCCGCGGTTTCGATCCGAATCTCTTCCCCGCTGAACGAATGCGAATCTTTCTCATCACAACACGCCTTGCAGGCGCCGCCCTCGTGGTCCCCCTCATGGAAGAGCTTTTCTGGCGCTCATTCCTGATCCGCTACATCATTTCCCCCGACTTCAGCAAAACCCCGATCGGCCGCTTCACCTGGCCGTCCTTCCTGATCACGACAGTCCTGTTCGGCCTGGAGCACAACCTGTTCCTGGCCGGCATGCTGGCCGGTATCGCCTACAATCTGCTTCTCTACCGGACCAAAAGCCTTTCCGCATGTATCTTTGCCCATGGGCTGACGAATCTCGCCCTGGGAATCTCCGTACTGCGGACGGGAAAGTGGTATTTCTGGTAAGAATCGGATATCAGAACAAATAGGAGCTACCCCCCGTTTCACTGTTTCAATGTTCCCTGTTCCCTGTCCACTGTTCAGTGTCCACGGCCCCTTACATCGTCGGAAAACTTTACAGTAACTGCATCAGTGGAGTATGCTGCCGGAAACATTGTTGACAATGCTATATAACTATAATACTTGAAAAAATTTATCCAATACCCTTTCCAGCTTCGATGCTCACCTCTTCATCCAAAGAAAATACTATCGATTTTTTTTACACAGTGCCAAGGTATAAACAAATAATCAATAATATAAGTTGGTTACACGGTGGCATAATAAATGCTGATAAAATGAAAACTAACCTAAAAGGGAGGTTCTCAATGAATCGATCGGTTTTCAAAGTACTCGTCGTGATTGGCCTGTTCCTTTTTTCCTGTGTCTCCGCAGGAGCGGTGACGTTCACAGGAACAGCGGTTGGGTCCTGGAGCAATGTTGTTTCAACCGCAGGGGATGACTTTTACGGTATCCAAAACAATGATGGCGGGGAGGTAGCCACCTTCAATTGGGGAACGCCAGCAACTACATCGTTCAATAATAGATTTCAATTTGACGGTGTAGGCAGTGATGGAGCGGCTGATCCCAGTTGGTCTACGGACTCTGAAAGCGCCTTCAAAATTGGCAGCTTCAGCTACAGAAACGGATCAACGTATAACTCAACTGGAATCAATGGAGTCGATCTGGATATTCTTTTGCAGATTACGAGTCCACTCGGTTTGGCAGATGACTACTCCTTCGGATTCAGCATCGTAAATACACCAAATAATACCGGTAACCCGGTTTTGGACGGTGACCTTGTCGCGGTCCTGAATTCAGGAATCTCGCCTACAACATTTACTTATGATGGAACCCTTTATACTCTCCAGCTACTCGGCTTTTCAAGTGATGGCGGCACCACGATAAGAAATGACTTCAGCAGCCCGGAAGGCAGCACCGCAAACGCTGATGTCTATGCCAGAATAACTTCCGATGTTGCCCCGGTTCCCGAACCGGGTACAATCATGCTCATTGGTCTCGGCATATATGGACGCAGGAGAATGAAGACTCAGGGCTGATTCACTTTACATTACATCAAATGTTCGATGAAGGCGGTGTCCAGGCACCGCCTTTCTTGTTTTCAGCGATTAATAAACTTATACAGTCAGATAATGACGAGTTCGACATTGTTTTGGAAAATGTTACTGTTGCAGTGTAAAGTGCGAACCAGAGGCGTAAGAAAGGTAAAATAGCGACAAGAAAGAGGTCAGACTCCGACAAGAAATTCCGCAGTTAAGCCACCAGATGAACATTTTCGAGAGCAACGGCGGTCTGATGACAGATGATTCAGCAAAACACCGACTGACCTGTTCACCTGGCCGGCATGTGGCCGGTATCGCCTACAACCTGCTGCTCAACCGGACCAAAAGCCTAGCCACCTGCATCTTCGCCCATGGGTTGACGAATCTGGCGCTAGGAATCTACGTGTTGCAAACGGAAATGGTATTTTTGGTAGAGATCGGAGATCAATAAAAGAAAGAGCTACCCCCTGTTCAACTGTTTCACTGTTCCCTGCTCCCTGTCTCCTGTTCTCCTTCCTCCAACTGTCGATAAACTTTACAGCACAAAAAGTGCCCGACACAACCTATCGAAATCATTGACACCAGACCCTTGGCACGTTAGTTGCTAACACTAATTACAGCAAGTTCTATAACAACTTTAATTTCAAAAATGGAGAATAAGAAAATGAAAAAGCTATTAACATCGGCGGTTTTTTGCGGATTAGTGGCATTTGCCGGCATGGCAGGTGCGACCACTTATAGCGTAGTTTATACCGGATCCAGTTCGGACTCTGGATCAGGTTTTGGCACCTTGAACAATCTTATCGATTTGCAAAAAGCGAACACTGCAACAGAAATTGGCTCCGTAGCATGGAACGGCTCGAGTGATGTTATGACCGGGCCTACTACCAACAAGACGCAAACGTGGTTATTCTCGGATCTCACATCTATACTGGAGATTAACAGTGCAGCAGGATTAGGTCTTGCCTATAACCTCAGTCAAGAAGGGCATAGCCCCTCTGAAATTCTTAACGATTTTCAACTACGAGTTTACAATCCAGATGGTGATTTGATGTTTTCCACAAACGCGGTTGACAATACTGCTAACGGCAATAGTAATGTATACACTGCAGCTAATCAGCAGGGTCAAGGTGCGGCAGCATACTTGTTCGGCTTGGATAGTAATACTATTGCTGCACTTGATACCTATTGGAACCTAACTGATTATCGTCTTGGAGCGTATTTATCAATTGGCGACAACAATGATGGTCATGATGGTTTTTTTATTGTTAATACTTCGTCTTCGCCTGTTCCCGAACCCGGTACGCTCCTTCTCCTCGGTGGCGGGTTGCTCGGACTGGCAATATACGGCCGGAGGAGAAAAAAAGAATAGTCGGAATAGTTTACACTCACAAAAAGGCCGCTCAATCGAGCGGCCTTTTTGTGTTGGCGCGCATGAAGTATG
>JAJZQA010000107.1 GCA_021810985.1 Deltaproteobacteria bacterium | reverse complement strand
TCTTTACGATCTCGATCAGTTCCTCCTCTTTTTCCAGGAGTTCTGATACCGACCTTCTGTACAGTGTGCCAAGCTTGTAACCCCGCAGGCAGATCTCGTCATCAGCGTGCCGGAAGGTATCACTCACCCTCAGAAACGCTGCGTTTTTGACACTTTCTGCTGCAAGTCTGTCCTCTTGGGACAGATCGGCGTCATCAATGATCTTCGTTATTACCCGCATACAGTCTTCAACTTCCGGATGCGGCTGGCATTTGATAACCTCTCGTTCGACCGGGGGCAAATCATCGAAGTCCTCCGAGTCAACGTTGACGAAGTTCGGCAGCGTATAGATGAGGGCTGCCGGCGAAATGCCCGCGGTGTCATAGGTCGCGATCCTTTCGGATTCACGATGGCGGTTTCTTTCGTCGGATTTTCTCACCTCTTTAAAGGCACCGTACTGGGCTTGAAAGTTCGTTGAGGACTTCCTGTCCCACCCTGCCCCTCTCATCTGCTGCGGATTGATTCCCCACACCAGGTTGTAGAGGGATTTGGCCATACCGTTTGTCACGGTGGCCGTCATTACAAGCACCCGTTTGGCGGTTGCAGCCAGCCGGATGAATGCGGTTCCCTGATTCGACATCAGGTTTGCGGCGTTATGGGCTTCGTCGAAAATTACAAGGTCAAAGGGTATCCGCTTGAGATAGCGGATGTAGGGAAGTTGTTTATTCTGCGATTTTACTTCTACTGACGTTCCATTCCTTTCGATGTCGGCAATCCATCCTCGGTAACGGATAAATGGCCGCTTGTTCTCGGGAACAAACATGTAGACAGGATCGCCACAGAGAGGGCAGTGTGCCTTGTCTCCGCGTTTTACCCGGTCTATCTCAGAAAAGCAGTTGGTGCAGGTATCAGCGTACTTGATCCCCTCCTTCGTTCGCACATTCCGCATTTTTGTGACCGGCACAAAATCCGGATGCATCCGCAGTCGAGAGTAGCTGATCAGGTAGAGTCCTTTCGGACGGGTTACCGCAAGCGTCCGCAATTGGTCCCAGCTATCGATAACGTGGACGTCAAAGCCCTCGTTCTGGTATTCCTGGACCATTTGCGGGACAAGATGCGGTTCGGTCACCATGATTGTTCGTTTGGCGCCGGTTAGGTACTTCACAGCCTTAGCCAACCAGGTTTTTCCTGTCCCGGTGTTAGCCCTGATGCCGACTCCCTTCCGACCAGACGCATAGGCCTTCATAACCGCCTTTACAGCTTCCCGCTGGGGAGCCTTTAAGCCGATATCCTTCAATTCGGAGGACAGGTATTCTTCATCCTGGCCAATTTCGTGAAGAGGCTTGTACATCCTGGTCAGTTTTCGCAGGAGTATCGTGGACAGATGGGAATTCAGATCGAAGTAGTCGAACCCGCGGTCACGGGCCGGTTTTACCTCACCCTTGCTGTTCATCAGGAAGGTTTCAATCGTGGGCTTATGGACGATAGTCTGGGTTTTTGACCCGGAGACATCGTCGTATGAGTCATACGTTTCATCTTTCGTTGTCACCATATACTTGGCCAGGTAGTGCTCACCGTTGATGGTGACACTTTCGATCTGCGAGTTCATCGCAGCCAATTGGACGGCGTGTGCTGTTCTCAACGTGGAAACCGGCTGGATAGATGTGTCGTAACTGGAGGGATATTCCCTGTCCAGCATGAGCTTTGTCGCCTTGTCCAGACGTTCCTCGCATTCCAGGTAGAAGCCGGAAAGGTCCCTGCTTTGCAGCAAGGGCCGGCCATTGCTGGAGTTGCGATAATCGACATCGAGCGACAACGGGTTTGCCCCGTACTGCATAATCGGGTCATCCGGAGTGTCGTCCAGGTTGTCATAATGGTGCACATATCTGCTTCGATAAGGGCTTAACTGGTTATTCTTCTTTTTCGTGAGGAAGACTATTACCTGTTTGAAGGCTTTGTATTCCTCGGATTTGTAGGCATACCTGAAGGAAAAGTTCCCCCGGAGTACTTCAACCATCAGTCCTTGCAACTCTGCATGAGGGATTAGCAAGACCATAACTCCATTTGTCGAAACCATTGGAGCGGCCTTCTCTACCCATTCGACGAGTTCCCCGGTGTTTCTGTTGTACGGGGGGTTGAGGACGATAATTTCAAAACTGCCGGTGGTGGTGGTTGCGAAAAACGATCCTTGGAGTTTTTGGTCTGTTCCGCGGATCTTTTCGAAACGTGAGGTATCGAGTTCGATGGCATATGACCCAACAGAAGCATTCTTGACGAGCGACTCTTTTGCAGCCCTTCGGGCATAACGTACGATGCTGCCCAGTAAAGCTCCTTCGCCAGCGCACGGATCGAAGATACTGATCCGCTTCTCATTTACGCTTCTCTGGTCATAACCAAAATTGAATGTGATGACCTTCTTAACCATTTCAACGTCAAGAGGGAAAGTGGGGTAGTACCCTTTGGCTAATTCGTTCCCTTTGGTACGGGAAAAGGTACTGATGGTAGTTGTTTTATCCACACGTTGCTCCTTTCTTCCGAAAGGCAGGCGGACATGACGGGACCCCTGGCCGGGGTTGTGGTGGTCGTTTGCCGCCTGCCCCGGTAGGGATTGCTGGTGATTCGATTATGGTGATTGCTGGTCAGTTACGCATTTACGTCCGGAAGCAGCTGATTCCCTTGTGCGTTCTGGACTTCTATCGTCAGATCTGCGGTGGAAGCCGGAAATTTGAAGTTACCATCCGCAACGCGTTTTGAGACTTCGTGCTCAATACCTTGCGCCAGCCGGTAGCATTTCTTGGTACCGACAGTTGGTGCAAGTTCTTCTGCCAGTTCAAACAGAGCCTCATACCAATCACGATGGACGAATTCCGTCTGGTCGAGGATCCGGGAGAAGATTTCGAAGCACTCCTCCTTGCTTTCGCCCAGCAGGTAATCTTTTGTGGACGGCAACAGATAGATGGCAGAATAGCCGTTATCCAGGTTGGGGATGATCCGATACATACCTTCACATCGAACGGAGCGAAGGGTTATTATCTCCGGGACTTTGAGAGAGGTTCCTTCTTCTGTGAGAAGTTGACCAAAAGCCCGGACTTCCTGAGTTGGACCATAGGCGGTCAGGAAAACGATATCCCTGAGCCTGCGATAGATAAGATTCGAGGCGAAAAGCGTGGCCGAAGCCCGTTTGCCCTCGAGAGATATGGTTAGTGGCATCGTATCCTCCCTAGTGCGGTGTAGCAGAAAGAAGGAAGACGATAAGTAGGAACGAACCGAACATAACCCCACAGATGACTCTTTTACAACTTATCCCCGTAATGGTTATGGTGTGCTTGAGGGTATGCATGTCTGTCTCCTTTTGTTGGATTTTCCTGCAAGGAGACAAACCGCTCCCTTAGGGAGAAGTCATGCCTCCCTGTAGGGATTGTGCTGCTTTTGGATAGGTTATTGGTTGATAGCCAGGTTGGCTTCGCCCAGATCGTGCTCTTCGATGAGGTTGTTGATGTCTTGACCTGTTTCCAGGTGCTGCATAACGAACCAAAGCGATTCAGCGACACTGTTGAGACACGTCCGGGATCCAAGGTGGCAACTAATGCCTGAGATGGCCTTGACTGCGTCAGCCGGATCCAGTCCGGAGCGCAAACCATAGGACACCAGCCGGGAAATCCCGTCCCCCATTGCAGAACTGCACCCGCCGGCTTTGCCGAAGCGAATGAATATCTCCATGGGGCTACCTGTCTCGGGAGAAACAGTTACGGTTGTGTAAACCTTTCCGCAGTTTGAATGCCGGGCAATGGTAAAGCCCGTCGCCGCGGACGGCCTGACAAGTTTCGGAGTCATTTTTGTTTACCTCCTACTGCGTGTTGGTGTATTGTTGGAGCATGTTAAGCTCTAAGGAATTACAGGCCGAAAAAAAGCTCCTGATCGCGATATATTCCGATCAAGTTTTTCACGGCAAAACCGTTAAACAGGAATTGCCCAGATGCTGCGAAAGCTCTATCGACCTTTACGGAGTGCCTGTCAAATTTCGTGACATCACTTTAGGTTCCAAGACCTTCACCCTCCTTGAACCTCGTTGCCCGCTATGTGGGAAATGGGTACGAGCAGAGTTCAGCATACTCAACTAGAAGTAAATCCGTTCAATCCTTCTCGTCAGAATTGCCTCCTCCTCTTTTGTAATCAAGTCTTCTCTCCCCAGGTTCCCGATAACTTCGAGGACCCGGTTCTTCGGGATCGAGTCTGCCATCTCATGCATCCGTCGCTGGATGTCTCTGTCATGGCAAAGATCCGTCAAGAAAACCCCGATCAAGTTGCGTTCCTTTGGAGTGTATTTAGCCATTGTCTTACCTCCTTTCTAAATGAGCTGAAGGGCGGACGCACCCCTGATGGGCAATTCGTACCGCCCTGTTGGGGCTTAGGCTGCTTTTTGTTCTTCCTCAAAAACCTTCGGCGGAATCCTTTTGATCTCCAGTTTCGTGCTACCAATCTTCGGTTTCGAGCACTCCTTGAAGACATCAGGGTATTTCGCCTTGACTTTCTTGCTGTCAAGCATCGTCGAGGCAGCGGTTACGGTGGTTGCAATGGAAAGTTCCCCATCCTGTCCCCGGAACGACATAGTTGTTCCGGTGTAGTCTAGGATATCGTTCCGTAAGACCTCCATTCCCGCTTCGAGAGTTTCTTTTTGCCGCTGCAGACGTTCGTAAGCGTCGGCACATGTCAGGATCTCCACTGGTATCGGTTGCGCACCGGCATGGGCTTGACAGCCAGACCGATAGGGGCAAAAGCCACAGAGAGGTCCTGGTTCAGTATCGGGTTCGCATTCACCACGCATTGCTGCGAGGATATGCTGACCTTTTTTCTCTAGATGGGTAAAGAGCACGTCGTTTGGGGTAAAGCCATTGAATTCCTGGTAGATTCCTTTGTTCAGGTCAACTGCCAGAACTGACCCACTTATTTCAATTTCAGGGTCTACTTCCAGTTTCAACAATCCCATCTGGACATGCAGTTGCTCCACCCATGAACCATAGGGTTCATAAGGTATCCCATCTGTTGACTTCACTTCCACAACATGCAGCCGCTTGTGTTGGCGAGTGCCGTGAAACAGGAAGTCAATGTGGCACATGATTTCGGGGATCCGCGGATGCCGTACTTCGACCTCTTCTTCGAAAAGGGCGCCACCTGCCGTGAAAAATTCGGCATACATGGCTTGCGCAGCATGGCCCCGAGCGAATCTGAGTAGTGTTTGAATGTCGTGAAGGACCGGATGCAGTTTGCTGAGAGCCGCTTTGCGCGGGCAACCAACGATGTCGGATGCGCCAACGTAAACGGAGCGGTCTCCCAGATGTGCTGATGCGGTTTGCTGGTGGGCGGGTATAGCCCGGGCCAGAAATGCTTCGAGTTTGCTCATGGCTGTCTCCCTGTGGGTGTTATTCCGAACGGGAGACAGATCTCCCCTTGCAGGGATTTTCTGTCTCCCTGCCGGGGTTAAAGGTAGATTGCGGACGCAAAAAAACCCGCAAAGGAATACTCCCTTGAGGGCCTGGTATGAACCGTATAGATGGGTTTACTAGTTGATTAGTTTCATCAGCAGTGCTGCAATAAGGGCTGTCTGTAGAAAACCAGCTCCTACAACCCACCGAACCAACTCAGACTTAACTTCAGAGAGGTCTTTTTTGAGTTCCAGCTTGGCGAGTTCTACATCCTGCTTCGTCGCAAAATTAATGTCTCTTTGCGTTTCCTGTAACGCTTCGGTGATAGCTTCGGCCTGTTTCTTTGGCAGACCTGCTTCCTCCAGTTTCGTGACGAACTTATGGGTGTCAAATGTTGTAACCATTGGCATTCCCTCAATCCTTTCTACACGTTACTTTCAAAACAGCAAGTTGTCAATCTGTATCAGGCTGTCTGCTTTATCCAGGCCTTTCCAGCGGGATTCCACTTAAAACCCTGCTCCTTCAGGAAGGCTTTTGCGCCTGTGTCCTGGTAGGACGGAGTAGCATGAATCTCACCGGCCTGCTCGTCAACCTGGAACGGAATGTTCCGGGCAGTGAGAGCCGAGACAATGGTGCTCGCGTTGTTTACTGTGCCGGTCTTGTCTTTCTTGAGTTCAAGAGACTTGACGGCCCAGGTAAAGCGTTCGGCGGGTAGAAGGGCCAGTTTTTCCACCTGCAGGTATCGCAGGAATTTGGCCAGATTGGTGTCCGTGTCGGCGATTATCTGCTCGAGTTGTTTCATTTGTTCGGCAGTTATCGCCGGTAAATTGTTGTTGGATGTTTCCGGTTTTTCCGCTCCGATTTGTTCTTGCCCGGTTTCGGGGGTTGAACTGGCGGCTGTTTTTTCCGGTTGCTGTGCGGCTGTCATGGCAGGTGCCTCGACGCCGGTTTCCAACCAATTCCGGATAAGCTCTCCGTGATGGATTTCGAGCTTTTCATAGAATCCGTCAAAGAGACTGGTCCTGTCCTTGGAAGACGTGGCAATGTGTTTATCCCTGTCAATATCAAAGACAAGGGTGAACTCATAGTCCATCGATTCCCGTTGCACCGGTGCCAAGCCGACTTTTTTCGGAACCTTTTTACCCTTATCGTCCTCTGAAAGAACGTATTCGGTTTTTGCTCTCATCGTGCCAATGATATGAATTGGCGACTGCAGCATGGCTTCCACGAGGGAATTGTGCTGCGGAGACGCCTCACGCCACGCAGTGAATTTATTCTTCACTTCCGTGAGGTTATCCACGAACTCAAGTATTCCTCCAGGTCCTGCCCAGGCGTGCGACAGGCTGTCGATGAGAAGAATGTCGTACTTCTTCTCTTCTGCTTCCTTAATCGCCGCAAGATACTTTTTGGCGGTAAAGGGGGCGGAGATTTCAAGTACGTCATATTCGCAGAGATGTGCATACAAAGATGCGGAACCATGTTCCGTGTCGATGACAGCTATCCTGCCTTCAGGTCCAACGATGCCGAAGGCCAGTTTCAGTGCCGACATTGTTTTGCCGGAACCTGCGGGGCCAACGAGTCCTATGCGGGCTTTCGCTCGCTTGCGTTCAGCTCGTACGAATGCCATGTCTGTCTCCTTTTTCGTTGATTGTTTCTTGACGATGAGGAGACAGTACCACCCTTGCGGGAGTGGATGTTGTCTCCTCCCGTTAAGGTGAGTTGTTAGTTCGTTAAATTACCGGACCGTATAGCGGGGACATAAGGAATGGAATATCGTCGTCAGGGTTAAACGCAGGACTTTCATATCCGCAGTCTTGCCCTTCATGACCTCCGATGCCTCCGTTGCCACCACCTGAAGTGCTTCTAGTGCCGCCGAGCATTTGCATCTTATCGCCGACAATTTCGGTAGTGTAACGATCTTTCCCGTCACGATCCTGCCATTTTCTGGTCTGGAGGCGACCTTCGACATAGACCGGTTTGCCCTTGGAGAGATACTCGCCAGCGATTTCTGCCAGGCGTCCCCAGAGCGTGACATTATGCCACTCGGTTTTGTCTTCCCATTCGCCATCCTTTTTCTTGAATTTTTCGGTAGTAGCCAGCGAAAAGCTTGCTACCGCGGTGCCGGCGGTGGTGTAGCGGACCTCCGGATCCTTGCCGAGATTTCCAATTAACATCACTTTGTTGAGGCTTGCCATAACTGTCTCCTTTCGTTTTTTCCCGTCGACAAGAGACAATTCACCCTTTCGGGAGCGATTATGTCTCTCCCGGTCGGGAATGTTGAGGGTACAAAAAAACCCACTACAGCAAAATGCCGCAACGGGTCAGTCGGACCTGAATTTCGGATGAGAAATACGAATCAGTTAGTTCTTATGGTGGCGCTTTTTTGATTTGTCGTGTAAAAGCACGATCCAGATAACCAGCGCCAACGAGCCTGCTAGTGTAAGTAATTCTACCATCATGACTTCCTCCACAGGATAGAGTATATCCTTGTCTTTATGCCGAGTCAATCATGAATGTCAGTTAACTTCCACGTCCTCTACCTCTGGTGTTCTTCTTGTCCTTCTCAAGCTGTATTGCAAGCCCGAGGAGAGCGGAACACACCAGTACAGCGCCGAATACTTCGAGAATTATTCTGCAAAAGGTAACGTCCTTTTGCATAATTCCCGAGATACCAACTCCCCCTACTACGAGTTTGATCACGTCGTAAAGGAGATTGGCCAGGATGTCTTTCTGTTTACTGT
>JAJZQA010000106.1 GCA_021810985.1 Deltaproteobacteria bacterium | reverse complement strand
GTTGCCCTGTTCCACGGACTTTTTCGTGATGAAACCGTCAGCCGGTGCATAGATTTTCGTATAGGACAGGTTTTGCTTGTTTTCCTCCAGTTCGGCGGTCTTCCGGGCGATCATGGCATCTTTTGCGCCATTGCCGGTCAGACCGAGGAGTGCCAGTGCCCGGCGCACCGAACCTTCGGTTTCCGCCAGTTTTGCCGCGGCGACTTTTCGCGCGGTTTCCAGCCGGTCGAGCTGTTCCTTGGCGATAACTTCCTTTTTGTAGAGCGCCTTCCCTCTCCGCAGGTCCAGTTCCGCCTGCTCGAGACGTGCCCGGTCGGAATTGAGCGCCGCCCGCGCCGCATCTACCTGCGCATAGGTGCTCGACGTCTCATTTTTTGCCATATCCAGCTGCGCGATGGCGTTTCTGACCCTGAGCTGGTAATCAATCGCATCCAGTTCCACGAGAAGCTCGCCCTTTTTGACAAACTGGTTGTCCTGGACCATTACCTTGAGGACATTGCCGGGGATACGGGCTGAGATGGTATAGACATGAGATTCGATGAAGGCATTATCGGTTTCGACGTGGGTCTTGCTCTTGACCCAGAGCCGCAGTCCAAACAGGCAGGCGGTGATAAGTAGAATCAGCAGAATAAAAGCTGCCCGTTTACGTTTGCCGTTCCCTGACTTTGCCGCAGGGGGGGTGCCATCAGTTTTTGTTGTAGTGCCGGTGTTGAGTTCCTCTGCCATCAAATCCTCCGTGGAAATGGGTTATCCCAATGCCAAATATAGTTTTGAAATCGGAATTACAGCTCCCCTTTAGCTTTTTTGATACGGGCAATGGCTACTTCGTAGTCGGATAGTGCCCGGAAATATTCGGCCTTCGTTTTGGTCAGCAGGGTCTGGGCATCGATCACATCGGTGGCGGTGCCCACATGCTCCTGATACCGGTCCTTATTGATTCGCAGGTTTTCTTCCCCCTGGGTAACTGCTTTGGCGGTAGTTTTTATCCTTTCCGCGGCAATTCTGGCGTCGTTGCTGGCGGTGTCGTACTCCAGACGTATCTGGGCTTCAAGCAGCCGTAATTTTTCCTCATTCTGCATGCGGGTCTGAATCGCCTGCCGATAGCGCGACGTAGTGGCGAGGCCGTCGAAGAGGTTGATCTTCAGGCCAACCGTGGCGGAAAGAATTGTCTGTTCTTCGACCTTATCGTTCTGCACGTAATCCACCCCGAGCCTGGTGAATATTTGCGGGAAATAGTGGCTGCGGCTTTCTCTGGTCGCCAGGACGGCCGCTTCGATGCCCCTCTGGAGAGCCATGACCTCCGCCCGATTGGTCAGTGGGAAATTCTCTTCAGCAGGCGCGGGGAGGATCGCGGTCATATCGATCTCTACGAGCTCCGCGCGATATGCTGCAGGTTGCCCGATCAGATAATTGAAATAGAGCCAGCTGTTTTGGAGGCGATTGTCTTCCAGGAGTCCCCGCTGCTTGCTGTTGGCAAGTTGCACTTCTGCCTGAAGCAGGTCGTTGCGGGTAACCACACCCTGCTCATAGAGGTTTTTCGCCACCCGCAGGTGGTCGGTCATCTGGATAATCTCTTCGTGCGCCGCTTCCACCAGCTTTTGGTATTCGAGGATTCCATAATAGCTGGTCACAACCTGAAGGAAGACATCCTTGGTCCGGGCGGTATGGATGAATCTCGCTGCCTCGCGGAGCGCCGACGCTTGGTGAAAACGTGCCGAGGTACGGCCAAAATCATAGATTGTCTGTTCAACCGAAGCGGAATAAAAGCCAAATTCCGGCTGCTGGGTTTCAACTGCTCGTCCTTGAATGATGACGGATTGCGGTTCCTGCTGGACAGTGTAGCCGCCCTGAAAATTTACCTGCGGGAGATAGCTGCTTTTGGCGACACCGACGTTCCCCTCGGCAATTCTTTCATCAAGAGCGGAAACTTTCAGTTCGTGGTTGGCTGTTGTGGCCTTTTTCAGACTTTCCTGGAGCGTCAGGGTCTCGGCTTCCGCCCTGGTCAGCAGGAAGAGGGGGGTAAAGAGGACGAGAAGATAGATTTTTGACATATGGTGTCTCCCTTTGTATCTGCGGAGTGTTTCTGTAATCGGCTGGCAGTGAAGTGTTGCTATCGTGTCAGGTGCTGTACCGGTGTCTTCTGAGCAGTAAAAGCATCGGAATGATCAGCAGGAATGCCAGTCCCAGGATCCAGAAAATGTAATTGTAGGCCATCATGCCCGCCTCTTTCCGCACGATGCGCGAGAGGATTTCCAATGAAATGCCGTGAGCGGTCACTGCATCGGCGCCTTTGGCGATGGCTGCCTGCTGAAGGCTTTCCATTCGTGACTGCACTACGGGATTGAACGGGTTGATATGTCCCACCAGATTGGCCTGGTAAAACTGTGCTAGACGAGCCAGCAGAGTGGCCGAAATCGCAATGCCGACGCTGCCGCCGATATTTCGCAGCAGATTGAAAATGCCGGTTGCGTTGCCCATTTCCACCCGTGCTATATTTGCAAGAGTCGCGCGTGACAGGGGCGGGAAGATCATGCCCAGTGCCGCTCCGAGCATGACCCGGGGCCAGACGAAATCCCAGTAGGAGGCCTGGAGGCTGAAGCCGCGCATCAGAAAGAGCGAGATCGCGCCAAGGAGCAGTCCGGCAAAAATTAATTTCCTGCCGTCATGTTTCTGGGTGTAGGCTCCGGCAAGCGGCAGTACAATCACCGAGGCGATGCCGCCGGGCGCCATGACCAATCCGGCCATCGTGGCGCTGTAGCCCATCAGCGTCTGGAGAAAGAGCGGCAACATGACAACGGAACCATAGAGACAGAACCCGACCATGAACATGATGAAGTTTCCGGCCGAGAAGGCGGCGTCCTTGAAGAGCCGCAGGTTCACGATCGGGTGATCATGTTTCAACTCCACATAGATGAACATGAGCAGCGAGATCACGGAAACAATGGAGAAGGTGATGATAAAGGCGGAGTTGAACCAGTCATCTTGCTGCCCCTTATCGAGGACCACCTGGAGTGAGCCAATCCCGAGGGTCAGGAAGGTGAGGCCCCAGTAATCGATCTTCACTTTTTGCCGCTTCAGGTAAGAGGGGTCGAAGATGAAGTATTTTGCCATGATTACCGCAATAATGCCGACCGGGATATTGATATAGAATATCCAGCGCCAGCTGATGTTGTCGGTTATCCAGCCGCCCAGCGTCGGGCCCACCACCGGTCCGAACATGGCGCCGATGCCGAAGATCGCCATGGCCATGCCACCTTCCTCGGGCGGGAAGGACTCCATCATGATGGCTTGACTCATGGGGATCAGGGCGCCTCCCGCGGCGCCTTGCACGATGCGGAAAAATACCAGCGTTGCCAGATTCGGGGCTGAGCCGCAGAAAATGGACGAGAGGGTGAACAGGATAATGCAGGAAATCAGAAAGCGTTTCCGGCCGAAAATACGGGCGAGCCAGCCGGTCATCGGCATGATGATGGCATTGCTGATCAGATAGGAGGTCAGGACCCAGGTGACTTCCTCGGTCCCCGCGTTCAGGCTGCCCTGCATATGGGGCAGGGCAACGTTGGCGATGGAGGTGTCGACGATTTCCATGAAGGCGGGAATCATCACGGTCAGGGTAATGAGCCATTTGTTGATCGGCTGGACGGATTCGCTCATGGTTAGTTCTGGTCCTGTCGTTTTGCTATCCCGGGGGATGCGTTGTTGACCTTTGCCCCGATCTCCTTCAAAGCGCAGAGGCAGAAGAGCAGAATCTGCTCGGAGACCCGGTCAAGATCCTCCAGGCCGAACTTCTCCTCGGGGGACATGCGGCTGATGACCGATCGGCTGAAGAGGTAGAAGAGGCATTGGCTGATGATACTTCTGGCACTGGCAAGGACTATTTCCGCATCGGTATTTTCAGGCAGGAGGTCGCTGACAATCCCCACCAGTTGCCCAAAGAGGGAGCGGATCCCTTCATCGAGCATCATGTCGAGAGCCGTGGTCGGTTCCACCAGTTCACGCATGACGATGGTGCCGAATTCCTGGTTTTTTTCGTCGAAGGAGGTGCGGAGCAGGAAGGAACGGACAAAAGCTCGCAGCTGCTCTTCCGCTGACGCATCAGCGGTTAGACCATATGCTATTGGGTAGCTTTCGTAGGCGCGGGTTCGCAGGTAACGGATCGTGTCACGGTAGAGTCCTTCCTTGCCGCCGAAATGGTAATTCACCGCGGCTAAGTTTACCTGGGCCTGACTGCAGATCTGACGGATGGTGGTGGCCGCAAAGCCATGCTCCGCGAAGATTGCGGCCGCCGCATCCAGAATGCGGATCCTGGTTTCTGAATGTTCCGTTTCCATATGAATCTCCTCCCTGGCAGAACGAAACGTTTGTATCAAACATTTGTTTGAATCGCAAGGAAAAGATTTGCCGGACAGGGAAAAACGAAATTCATCTGAGCTGGACAATCCGGAACTACAAAAGATAACCAAAAATTTTAATCTAACAGGATGGACAGGATATGCAGGACAAAACCTAACCTTTTACCAGAAAAAGGCTTTTGACCTTCATCCTGTTAATTCTGTCTCTGACGGTTTTGTTGCTCTTTGATTTTCTCAAACGATCTGAAGATTCAAGCTATAAGGGACTAATTAAAAGGGCTGGGAAGTTTCGATTCCCGAAAGAAGTTCGCTTGTGGGCAGTTCCATGGTGGCGGGCAGGGCGGATTTTTCCCGGCTGGGTGCGGGTGGCGGTTCTGATGCGGCGGTTTCCTCCAGTCCGTAGAGCTGCCGGTAAACTTCCATGGCTGCCAGGACTTTTTTCACGTATTCACGGGTTTCGGGGTAAGGGATATTCTCGATGAATTCGTCTTCCCGAAGGTTGGGGAAGTTCTTTCGCCAGCGGAGCACCGGGGTAGCGCCGGCATTGTAGGCCGCCACCGCCGAAACGAGGTTGCCGTTGAAGCGCCTGATCAGGTCTTTCAGGTGGCGGGTCCCTATTCTGATGTTCACTTCCGGGTTGGTGAGTTGCGGGGGGGCAGCGTCTATCCCCAGCCCGCGGGCGATGTCCCTGGCGGTTGCGGGCATCAGCTGCATCAGACCGAGAGCTCCGACCGGAGAGCGTGCTGTGGGTAAAAAATTGCTTTCCGCCCGAATGAGGGCAAAGGTCAGGCATTGATCCAAGCCGGTGTTTGAGGTGTGACGGGAGACTATTTCATGGAAGCCGGCCGGATAGAGTATTGCCCAGGCCGAAGGTGAATTTCCCATGTCCGTTGCGAGAGCGTCCTGATGGAGCAACCCCATTGCGGATCGGTAATCATTCATGGCGAGGTATAATCCTGCGTGGCCGAGGGAGCCCCGGAACGAGGTACCTTTTCGTCTTTTCAGCGCTGCGAGTTCTTTGCCGGCCTCTTCATAGAGCCCGAGATCAATGAGCGCCTGGGCCCTTTCCATACCGAAAGGAGCCGAACGCGGGACTTGAAAGGAAGTGCTCAGGAGCGGAACACGGTTGTTTCTGGTGCCGAAGGTCCTGTTAATGTTCAAGTTGTAGAAACCTGTGGGATATTCCCGCTGAATCCGGGCATACAAAGAAAGGGCTGCGTCGCCGGAGCCGGCAGCTTCGAGGGAACGGCCCTGCCAGTACAGGGCTCTCTCCCGCCAGGCCGGATCGTTGGCGAGCAGGGCAAAACTTTTGGCTGCCTCAGTGAAGCTTGCGGACAGGTAGAGGCTCCAGGCGGATTCCCACAAGGCGCGGGGAGCCCGGGAGGATGCGGGGTACTCGGAGTAGATCTTGCGGAAGAGTGTCAGGGCTTCCCGGTGTGCTCCCTGGTGTTTTTTAATCAGAGCGGCATGAAAAAGTGCGTCATCGGCCAAGGAAGATTCCGGACGTGACCCCGCAAGTGCCAGGAAAGTAGTGACGGCTTCCTCATCTTTCCCGGTCCGGTCATAGATTTGGGCGAGCCAGTAGGATGCTTCCAGGCGGTACTGTTGATACGGGCTATCCGGCGCGGCAAGCCGGGTAAAAGACTGCTCGGCTTCGAAGTTTTTCTTCAAGCGATACTGAATCACGGCAATTTTGAAGGCAAGCTCCCCGCGCAAATTTTCCGGCAGGGCTTCAGGGGGTAGAGAGGAAAAAACGCTCGCCGCATCTTTGTAGTGACGTTGTTCGAAGAGCGTGCATCCCCTTTTGAATAGTTCTTCCTCGGAGAAGAACTGAGGACTTTCGGTGAGGTTCCCTAATCTTTCGAGCTGTACTTCTGCCTGCCTGGCAACGGATTTTGCCGGATAGGCAAGGCAGATCTTGCGTAAATCCCGCATTGCTCCCTTCGGGTCGCCGAGTTTTTCCCGGCACAGAGCTGATTGGAGCCGGGCTTTAAGGGAATCATTCCCCGAGGAATAATCGGCAAAGAAAGTCTGGTAGGCAAGCAGAGCGTTCGGGAAATCTTCCAGTTGAAAAAAAATGTCAGCCAGCAAAAGGGAGGCTGGCCGGACAAAGGGACTATCAGCATAGTCTTTCTTCAGTTTCTGCAGGAGGGGCAGCGCCTCGTTGTGACGGGACAGATTGGCGAGCGCGACGGCCCGGTAATAGAGAGCAAAGTCGCCCAGCAGGGCGAGGTTTTCCTCCGAGTCTGCCAGATATAGTTCAGCTTCGCCCCATTTTTCCAAATGGTATGCCGTCACCCCGAGTACGAAATCCCGCTGGGGACTCTCCTGGGCCTGGAGAGCGGCAAGCCGCGCTCCGGAATACTCCTTTTTCTTCAGGCGCTCAGCGGACAGCAAGAGGGATTGATCAACCTGCGGTATGAGAGATGCTCGCGAGACGGATACCGAGCATAAAAAGATCAGTATGAGGAAGGGGATCTTACGGCAGATCATCTGTAGCTCCTTCATGAATTAAACATGCTTTCTTTCCTTGTACGGGTAAATTGTATACAATCGTAAAGATTGCGGCAACCATCAAATGAGTCACAATTATATTTAGTGCGATAACATATTTGAGACCTTCAGACACGGATAGTGTCCCTGGTTTGACGAAAATAGGGAGGATCAGTGAATCGAGCAACAGTAACCGGCAGGCTTTCGATGCATCGGGACGGCTACGGTTTTGTCATACCCGATGAAGGCGGCGATGATGTATTTATCCCGGCTCGCTACCTGCGGGACAACATGCACGGCGACCGGGTCGTGGTGCGTATCCAGTCTCGCGGCACCTCCGGCCGTCGCGAAGGACGGGTCGTAGAAACCCTGGAGCGCGGCTTTACGAGTATCGTCGGGCGCTTCGAGTCAACAGGTGACGACGGACTGGTGATCCCCGACGAACCGAGACTGAGTATTCCGATCGCAATTCCCGCCGCGGCCCGCCTCAAGGCCAGAGCCGGGCAGATGGTGGTGGCGGAGATCACGGACTACCCGTCGGGGCGGCGCGGTGCAAGCGGACGTATTATTGAAGTCCTCGGGAACCAAGACGATCCCGACGTGGAATTTCTTACGATCGTGCGCAAATACGGGCTTCCCGATCTATTCCCGCCGGAAGTCCTTGCCGAGGCGACCTCTGTCTATCGGCCTGTGGATGACTCCGACCGGGAAGGGCGCGTTGACCTGCGCGATCTCTTGACGGTCACCATCGACGGTGAGACGGCCCGCGATTTTGATGATGCGGTTTCGGTGCGGAGTGAAAAAGACGACTCCATTCGTCTCTGGGTTTCGATTGCCGATGTCTCGCATTATGTCGCTCCGGGGTCCTTGCTTGACCGGGAGGCTTTGAAACGTGGAACCTCGGTGTACTTTCCTGACCGCTGTATTCCCATGCTGCCCGAAAAGCTTTCCAACGGGATCTGCTCCCTGAATCCGCGCGAAGATCGTCTGGCCATGACGGCGGAACTGCTTTTTGATGCCGCGGGGGACGCACGGGAAAGACGTTTTTATCCCAGCGTTATCCGCAGTGATGAACGGCTGACCTATACCGAGGTGAAGGAAATTCTTGCGGATAAAAACCCGGAAACGATCCAGCGCCATGCCGGTCTGTGCAAGGACCTGCGCACTATGGAAGTCCTTGCCGTCCGGCTTGGCGAAAAGCGCCGGCAAAGGGGCAGCATAGACTTTGATCTTCCCGAGCCGGAAATCATTCTCGATCTTCAGGGGCGGCCGGAGTCCATCGGCATTGCCGAACGGAATCTCGCTCACCGGCTTATCGAGGAGTTCATGCTGGCAGCCAA
>JAJZQA010000105.1 GCA_021810985.1 Deltaproteobacteria bacterium | reverse complement strand
TTATCAGGTTCTGATTCGCTGGTTTATGGGCAAGAAGCGGCTCGCGGTGCTGGTCGGGATGGTCGCATTCGTAGCGGGTATCGCGCTGTTCACCACCGTGCGGGAGCAGTTCTTCCCTTCCGCCGAGCGCAACCAGTTCGTCATCGACGTCTGGATGCCTCAGGGCACCCGAATCGAAAGCACCGACGCGGTAATGGCCAGGATCGAGAAACAGCTTGCCGGGAAAAATGCGGTGGATCATTACGCCGCCTTTGTCGGACAGAGTGCCCCGCGTTTTTATTACAATGTCAATCCCCAGCAGCCCGATCCGGCCTACGGCCAATTTATCGTCAACTCGAAATCGGTCGAGGCCACCTCGCGGCTCGTTGGAGAATTGCGGCCCGAGCTGGCAAAACTGGTACCGGAAGCGCTGGTCATCGTCAAGGAACTGCAACAGGGCGAGCTGATGGAAGCACCGGTGGAAGTCCGCATCTCCGGTGATGACATCAGCGAGCTGAAGCGTCTCGGTTCACAGGTCGAAGCCATTCTATCCTCCGTTCCTTTTTCAACCTACATTCACCAGGATTTTTACAACGATTCGAGTCTGCTGGATGTCAACATCAACAACGAACTGGCCAACCGCCTCGGGATTACCAATTCGTCCGTTTCCAGACTCTTGCAAGGAGCTTTCGACGGTGGGCCGGTCAGCACCTTCTGGGAGGGTGACCGGCCGGTTACCATCATGCTGCGCCTCGACCAGGAATCCCGCTCTTCCTTCTCCGACATCCGGAACTCCTACCTGACGTCCCAGCTTACCGATGCCCGCGTGCCGCTCCGCTCCATCGCCACGCTCCAACCGGAGTGGCAGACCAGCCGCATCGTGCGGCGCAACGGCATGCGTACGATTACCGTGCGCGGTTTCGTCAAGCAGGGCTGGTACGGCTCCGACCTGCTCAAAGAGGCCCGTCCCCGGATAGAGGCCCTCCGGCTGCCGCTCGGGTACCGGCTTGAATACGGTGGAGAAAAGATGAACAGTGATGAAACATTGCCGGACATGTTGGTTGCCCTCGGAATCAGCCTTTTGGCGATTTTCCTGGTATTGCTCATCCAATTCAGAACCATCGCCGAACCGCTGGTCATCATGTCGTCCATACCTCTGGCATTGCCCGGCGCTGCGCTCGGACTGGTGATCACGCACAATCCGTTCGGCTTTACCGCCTTCCTCGGCATGATCAGTCTTACCGGTATCGTGGTCCGTAATGCCATTATCCTGGTGGACTACATCCAGGAGAAGCTTGCCGAAGGCCAGACTCTCGAACAGGCGGCAACGGATGCCGGAGCACGGCGTTTGCGTCCGATTTTCCTCACCTCCATGGCCGCGGCGGTAGGGGTAACGCCGATGATCCTTTCGGGTTCCAGCCTCTGGAGCCCCTTGGCCAGCGTTATTGCCGTCGGGCTGATCTGTTCCATGTTCTTTACCTTGCTGGTGGTTCCGGTCCTCTACGTGCTGGTCAAGTCGCGGACCGGCAAACCGGGCACGCAGGGAATCGCGGTAGTGGCAATACTGCTCCTTTTCGGAGTTGGTCAGGCATCGGCAGAACAATATAAGCTTACGTTGCCGGCGGCAGTCGAACTTGCCCGTCGTCAGAACAGCACACTGAAGATTTCGCGACAGAAAATTGAGGAAAATCGACAACGGATTGCCTCGGCCAGGTCGAAATATTTTCCCCAGTTGTCGAACGAGTCCTCATATATGGGCCTCTCCGACAAACAACTGGTCACCATCCCGGCCGGGAGCCTGGGAACGGTTCCCGGATTGGGTCCGTTTCCGGGGCGCGATACTTCGATCGATCAAGGGTCGACCATGATGTTCATCAGCAGCACCACATTGAGCCAGCCGGTGACGCAACTCTTCAAAGTCCACGAAGGACATGGGGTGGCGAAAGCGGAAGGTGCAATCGCTGAAGCGGGGGCACGAAAAAGCGAGGATGACATAATTTTCAGCATTCATCAGCTCTATTACGGCTTGCTGATCGCTCAAAAGCAGAAAGTCGCGGCGCAGGCGCTACTCTCCGCTGCGCAGGAAGGATTGAGGGAAAGCGAGGATGCCGTCAGGGCTGGAAACCTGCTCCAGGCGGAAGTAACGGGAAGCCGGGTGCAGCTCCTTCAAGCCCGGCAGGCCGAGCTCGCGGCTGAGAACCAGAGCGCCGATTTCACCTTGGAGCTGAATGATCTTCTCGGGCTTCCCCTGGAGACGGTCCTGGTACCGGCGGAGAACGATGATCCGCTCCCGGCTCCGAAATCGCTCCCGGAATATCTCCGGCTGTCGCTGACGCAGAATCCCGACCTGGAGAGCGCCAAGGGGGCCGTAGTAAAAGCCGGTCATGCCGAAAGGGCTGCCCGTGATGAATACATCCCGGATATCAGTCTGTTTGCCCGCCATATCTATCAGGATGGTTCCCCTTTCATCGCCAGCAACATCGGGATGTTCGGCCTGCAGATGACCTGGAACATCTTCGATTGGGGGAATCGCCGCGGGCTCGTCGGTCAACGGAGAGCGCAACTGAGCCAGGCCGAGGAGAACCGGAAAATGATCGAGCAGCAGATTACGGTGGAAATCACCAAGGCCTACCGGAAGTTGGAACTGTCGAGGACCATGCTGGAGGTCGCCGCGGAAACACTGAAACTTCAGAAGGAGAACCAACGTCTCACGGCCGACCGCGTAAAGGCCGGTACCGCAACAAATGCCCGGCAGGCCGAAGCTATTGCCGCGGTGAGGAAAGCCGAACTGGACGAACTCCAGTCTGCCTTGGGATATCGACTCGCACTGGCGGAGCTCAATCGGATCTCCGGCACCGTTTCCCATTTAAACCGGCACTGAGGTCGCTTTTCGGGTCGGTCGCCACACGGGACACAAAACCTGATACTTGCTGGATTCAGGCGCTTTCCGTGTTATCGCTGTTTTGCCATAAAGCCGAACGAGAGACGCCGAAAAAGCCTCAGGCCAACTGGGGATATCCTGTTTGGAGTTTCCCAATGGAAGCGCTATGGCCTTATCTCAACAATCGTACCATTTGGCGTTAATCTGGCGATTTCCTCTATTTCCTCGTCTGTTACGGCAATGCACCCTTGCGTCCAGTCAACTTCCGTGTGCGCATCACCAACCCACGAGAAACCTTTCTTTATACCGTGGATCATGATGTCGCCGCCCGGAGAAACACCTAGTTCTTCTGCTCGTTTTCTGTCTTTCTCGTTCGGATAGGAAATATGAAGAGAGCGGTGATAACGGCTGCGCTTGTTGTGTGAATCGATAATGTACGTTCCCTCCGGGGTTTTCTTGTCACCCTCCCTCTCCTTTGGACCAATCGGGTTCCCCCCCAAGGCGATCTTGTAGGTTTTCAGCACCTCACCCTTGGCAAGCAACTGCAAGCGTCGTGCTTTTTTTTCGATAACTATCCTATCTGCCGCCCCCTTGCGGAGAGCATAAGAAAAAACCCTTTTTTCGAGCGCATCAACCTTTTTTTGCAATGCGCAGATCTCATTCTCCTTGCGGGTGACCTCTTGCCGGAGAGTCTTGAGTTGTGTTTGCTGCGCGGCAATCGTCTGATCCTTGATGGCGACATTAGTGAGAGAAAATATCATCATTTCACTGTTCTGCCGGTACTCACTCGCGGGGTAATCCTTGAGGAGTTTCTGAAAACATTCCAGGGCTTTCTGATAATCCTTTTGCTCATTCTTCGGATAGGCATATACAATGCCCATCTCGAACAGAATCCGGTCTGCCTGGGCGGGATATTTTGCACTACTCTGCGCGTATTTGTCCAGTGAGGCCTGGTAGCAACCCTGATTAAACAGGGAATTTGCTTCTTCAAGGGTTGACTTTGCCTGAGATCCTCCACCATGGTGACCGCATCCGTAGAGCAGCATTGATGCGAAGAGGGTACAGAGAAGGGAAAAACAAAGATGCTTACCCATCCTGCCCTGATTTTTAACCTTACCTGGCAAAGACGGCCTAAATCTTTTAGTTAGTATAATTTGGAAGATTTTCTGTTCCGGCATCCCTACACCCCTCGACAAATCATTGAGCACTATCTTGCGGCAACCCCGACTACCAATTAATTGCTGGATAATGAAATGGCAGGGTTTTGAAACCCTGCCATTTCATTATCAGGAGCACAAAAGACACAGGTACCGGCTCCCGTTAATTAAACTTACTTCCTCATCGATTTCTGGAAAGCGGCGTCAGCTCGTTGCGCCTTTTCGTCCGCGATCCTTTCCCTTTCCGCTGCCGCTTTTTCGGCTTCAGCGGCGCGGGCATTGGCCTGATCCGCCTCCAACTTGGCCGCATCGGCCGCGGCCTTGGCAGCTTGCGAATCCTGCAACGCCTGCTCTGCTTTCGCATCAATCAGCTTTTGCTGCGCCTGCACTTTCTCGAGGTCACCGGATGTTGCGCAACCAATCAGCGTCATAGGGAGAACCAGCATCATTGTGATCAGCATAAGACTTTTTTTCATCTCGTATCACCTCCTTTCTGTTAGGTATACCGTAGGAAGAGGAAACACCTGAAGTTCACAGTATCCCCACGAATTCAAGAAAAGCCCGGACAAACTAGCCTTTATTGACAGGTTCGATTACGACACCGTCTAAGTCCAAATCATATTTCAAACGCTTGACGGCATCTTTAGCCTGACTGATGTCAGAGAAAGGGCCGGCGATAACCCGGTAACTGGAGTTCTTCGATAACACTCGTGCCGGGATTGGCGGCCCCTGGTGGTTGACAATGGCGGCAAGCCTCCGAGCATCAATCTCGTCACGCAGATCGGCCACCAGCACATACCATCCCTCCATGGTAAGTTCCGGTATCTCCGGCCTGCCGTACAAGGTGTCCGGGTGCTGGACTTTTATGGGATTCGCAACCTCATTCAGACTGCCGGGACGCAGTTCGAAGATTGGAACAGGAATCCCGCGGGCCTCGGTCTGCACTTCTTTGACTTTTTTCCAGTCCAGCGTCTGCGCCGCCTTCTTTTCTATCGTTCTCAGTTTTGCATTGATCCTCTCCAACTCACCAGTGCTCAAGCCTTCCGGGGGCGTATGTGCCTCCAGATAAAGGACTCCATCACGCTGACCGATGAGATAAGGCTGGTTCACAATGGCGACAGGTGTATTGACCGGAGTGTCCTTGTAGAGCATCTTTACGTTCTCCGGGTAGAGTCTCATGCAGCCGTTGGTTGCATTAAGGCCAATGCTGGCCGGTTTATTGGTACCATGGATCAAATAACTGGTTTTGCCCAAATAGAGCGCGTATTCTCCCAGGGGATTTTCCGGTCCAGGCGGAACTTTCGCGGGTAGAATATCGCCTTTTTTCCGATGATCCGCGGCAATTGAAGCGGGTACATGCCAGGTCGGCCGGGTCACCTTGCGCGCCACATGAGTTTGACCGGTGGGGGTGGGCCGCTCTTCGGTGCTGACTCCAACAGGGTAGGTCGACACCACCAGAGACTTGCTATCCCCTTTATAGTGAAAGAGCCGCATGGTGGCCAGGTTGACCACGATGCCTCTGCGGGGAGCGTCCGGCAGGATAAAACTCAGCGGTAAAAGGATACGCTCTCCATCCTCGGGCACCCAGACATCTACCCCCGGATTAGCGTCGCTGATTGCATTGATACCCAAGCTGAAGTGCCGGGCAATATCCGGCAGCGTATCCCCCTCTTCAAGCCTGACGACCGCCAAGCGGCCGATGACATCAACTCCTTTCGCCACCGGGAAACGATTTCGTTCGATCGCCTCTTCAGGATGGCCGGGGAAAAGCCAGGATTTCTCCTGCAGGCTTTTCATGGCTGCACATCCCTGGAGATTCAGGATAAACAGACAGAAAACCATGAGACGAAGCGAATTGGATACGAGTGACAGGTCAAGAATACGACACATGGATAAATCAGGTACCTTTCTCAATAGTAAAAATTAGAACTTTCGCATCCGGACACAAAAAAACCGGGACCAAATATCGTGTGATATTTCGGCAACCCGGCTGTCTCAGTAAGACCCTGTAGGCTTTCCGCCCCATTCTCGCGAATGGTTTAGTATTATCGTCTACCACCAACCGTAGTGCCACCTGCGCGAACCGGAACAATACGGTGCCCTTTAAAGGCACATCTCTACCTGACTCGACCTCCGCATCATGTTTTTGACAACAAAAAAGCCGGGACCGAACATCGTGTGATATTTCGGCAACCCGGCTGTCTCAGTGAGACCCTGTAGGCTTTCCGCCCCATTCTTGCGAATGGTTAAGTATTATCGTCTATCGCTCAATTAATTTTGTGCATGAGTATCATTTCCCTGAAGGTTTGTCAAAATAATTCTGTCGTGCCCGGTACCATTCTTGGCTGATCCAGCTTCAGCGGACGCCACGGCACCGCCACCCAACACCTTGTAAATCGTTGCCAGGTTGAGGAGGCGGACCAGACGAGCATTGATAAGATTCTGCTGAGCACCATAGAGAGAACGTTGCGAATCGAGAACATTCAGGTAGCTGTCGACCCCTTTTTCGTAGCGGGCTTGGGAGAGCCGGTAACTCTCGGCAAGAGCATCGGTAAGTGATTGCTGCGCCGAAAGTTCGTCATCGATGGTCCCGCGCTGGGCAAAAGCGTCGGCCACCTCGCGGAAGGCGGTCTGAATGGCCTTTTCATAGTGGGCGATCGCTATGTCGCGATCCACCTCGGCCACCTTCAGATTGGCCCGGTTGCTGCCTCCGCTGAAAATGGGGAGGGAAATCTGCGGCGCGAATTTCCAGACAAAGGAACCGGAGGTGAAGAGACCGGCCAGGTCATCGCTGCCGAAACCGACGGACGAGACCAGGGTGATGCGGGGGAAAAAGGCCGCCCGCGCCGCGCCAATGTTGGCATTGGCCCCTTTGAGGAGATTTTCGGCCTGGAGAATGTCAGGGCGACTGAGCAGAACTTCGGACGGAAGGCCGGGTGCCGGGTCCTTCAACGCGGTGAGCGTTCCGGAAAGTGCGCTGGGCAGCAGCTCTGCCGGAACCGGGGAACCGACCACCAGGTTCAGGGCGTTTTCGTCCTGCGCGGTAAAAGTCGTGTAACGGGCGATGTCCACCCGCGCCGTGTCTACGCTTGTCTGTGCCTGATGGAGAACGAGGGCGGAGGAGATTCCGGCCTCGAAACGGCTCCGGATGAGCTGATAGGAAGACTGTTGACTTGTCAGAGTTTCCTTGGCGAGTTGCAGTCGTTCACGATCGGCGGCCAGTCTCAGATAGGTGGCGGCGACTTCGGCCACCAGGCTGATCTGCACACTGCGCCGTGCCTGTCCGGTGGCGAGATAGTGCTCCAGCGCCTGGTCCTTGAGGCTCCGAACCCGGCCGAACAAATCCAGTTCGTAAGAGCTGATACCGAGACCAACCGTGTGCTGATGGATGTTCATGGGCAATCCGGTCCCCGAGAAGTCCTCCGAGAGACGCTGGAGGGTAGCGGCGGCAGTGGCATCAACTTTCGGCAAGAGATCGGAACGCTGTATCTGATACAGGGCGCGGGTTCGCTCGATATTCAGAGCCGCCACCCGCAGGTCGCGATTATTGGTCAGGGCCAGAGCGATCAACTTCCGCAACCGCGGGTCGACAAAGAATTCCTGCCAGGGGATCTCGGCGACCGCTTTGGCCGGAGCTACCCCCATCACCTCCTTATAGGCCGGTCCTTTTGGCCAGGCATTCGGGACCGGTGCTTCCGGTCGGCTGTATTTCGGGGCCATGGTGCACCCGGCCAGAGAGATGGCCAAAACAGGGAGTAGCAGCAAAATGCGGTTCATATCAGGGGACCTCCGGAGTCGTGATGATTTCGTTTACCTGATCAGGCTTCGGCAGCGGGGTTTTGACAGGAAAGAGCCGCCGCACCACCACGAAGAACACCGGCACCAGGAAGATCGCCAGTACCGTAGCGGTGACCATGCCACCATTTACGGCCGTGCCCATGGCATTCTGGGCCCCGGAACCGGCGCCCTTATTAATGGCCAACGGCAATACACCGAAGAAAAAGGCCAGAGAGGTCATCAGAATCGGGCGCAAGCGCAGGCGGGCGCCCTCCAGGGTGGCCTCGATCAGACCCATACCCTGCTCCATCTGTTCCTTGGCGAACTCGACGATCAGGATGGCATTCTTTGCTGCAAGACCGACCGTCGTCAGGATAGCGATCTGGAAGTAGACATCGTTGGCA
>JAJZQA010000104.1 GCA_021810985.1 Deltaproteobacteria bacterium | reverse complement strand
ACCATAGACATGTTTACTTGCCCCTGTAATATCTTCACCGCGGGAAAGGAGTCATTGGCGTTGGAAATGGCAAGGCCCGCGGCATGAAACCGCGGGCCTTGTGTGTGTTCGGGGGCATGTCCCGGAGTGGTGGGGCAAGTTTGCCGGGTCAGGTAGTTGAAAGGTCCCGTTTTTTACGCTCGATGAGAGCGTTGAACGCATCATCCAGGTAGGTTGTGTCCTTACGGATCTCTTCGGGTACCCGAGAGGCATAGAGATTGCGTGCTTCCTGAACGTCGTGGGACATGGCTTCAAAGAAGTTGTCGTTGCGGATGCCTTCTTCCACCGCTGCCTCGTTATACAGGACAATGTCCGAAACAATGAGGCGGGCCAGCCGTTTTGCCTTCTCATGCAGTGGGGACACGCTTGAGCGCTGCGGGGCTGGTGCTTCAGTCCTCTGTTCTGGTTTTCTCACCGTTTGCCGAAGCAATCCGGTAACTTTTTCAATCACCTGATCATTTTGCGCTTTAACCGCGGCCTCGTTTTCCGCGAGCTTCCTGCCGGTTGTCTCCATGAAGGACTTCAATGCTGACCGTAAATCTTCATGGAGTTGTGCGATTTTCAGGTCCTTCTCTTCACCGCTCTTACGAAGTTCTTCCTTGAGCCCGCTTTCGACACTGACCAACTTCTGTTCAAGTGCGTTCAGCTGTTCTTCCGCCATCAGGATGGCCTTCCTGGCGGAATTTGCCTGTAAACGCATCAGAATCAGGAGGACAACGGTGAGCGCGACAGGGAGGATATAGGGTGCGAAATTTATCACGGCTTATTTCTCCTTTCTATTTTCTCTTCAAGCTGCGGCGGGTCAGATGAAAGAACGAACTCTGTCAGGGCCGGACCGTCCCTGCGGGAAGATTAACGGGAAAATTCCTTTAACCAGTTTTCAAAGATTACAACCTTGTGGTCGCCGTGTTTTTTTAGAGTTTTCCTAATTTCATCGAGTGATTTTTCCGCATGCAGCTGTCCCGGCTTTTTGGAGTAGAAAAGATCCGCGAAGCAAATGATTTTCTCTTCCAGTGAGAGCGGAATCATGTCTCTTCTGGGAAGCGGCAGTTGTTGCTGGACAATATCCTTGACGCAGATTCCAACGCCGATATGTCGTTCGCACACCAAGGCATGGGCTGAAAGCCCCTCTTTTTCCAGAAGCCGGCGTCCGAGAATACCGTGGCAAATGTACGGCGCTTCTCCCTTGCAGGAGATTCTCGGCGCATGAATCCGCGAGATGCCGATGTCATGGAGCAGGGCCGCTTCCTCGATAAAGCCGATATTTATCGTAGGATCCGATAGGGTCCGGGCGATGGCTACGGCTTTTGCCGCCACCATTTTACTGTGCTCGAGAACTATTTCGAAAGCTTCCCGGTTTTCGCCGAAATTCCGCTGTAAGATTGAAATTGTATTCACGAAGATTTCCTTTTTTAGGCACTTGGCGTATTATTATACCGGCTGAGGGTGCGTGTCAATCGTGCATTCCCTTGTTTTCTGTCCGAAAGTAGACATTGGATCGGGTTTTCCATGGAAATTAAAGAATCTGACATTCAGGTGGAATTTTTTCGCGGATCCGGACCCGGCGGACAGCATCGGAATGTAACGGACTCCGCTGTCCGGATACGACACCTTCCCACGGGGATCGTTGTCCAGGCGAGCGAAAGACGCTCTCAAAGCCAGAACAGAGGCCTTGCCATGGAGAGGTTGCGCAAGGCACTTGCCCGCCGCGAGATGACGGTCAAAAAAAGAACCGCTACCAAGGTCCCCCGGCGCGAGCGCGAAAAAAGGCTGCTTGATAAAAAAGGGGCGTCCGAGAAAAAGAAAAGACGTACGATTCCCGACCATGATTCCTGAAGCGGAGATTGTTTTGCCTGCTTAGAAGGAATTTTCACTGAATCCGCCGGATTTGTGTCTGCTGCCTCTGCCAAACCCTGTCCTTCGTGCCGGGAGCCCGAGTCAAAGCCTCTTTTCTTGCCTTCCCCAGGGAATTGTTCTATTCTTGCTGCACCGCGGACCCGACCGGATCCGTAATCGATTTCAGAGAATTGTTCTTTTACGCGCCTGACGGGTATTTGTCGCGCTTCCGCGGGTTGAAAAGAAGGATGCACTAGTACTATGAGCAATGCCGCACTGAAAAGACCCGCCTGGGATGAATATTTCATGGAGATTACCCAGCTCGTTGCCCGACGTTCCACCTGTCTTCGCCGGCACGTAGGAGCGGTGCTGGTCAAGGACAAGAATATTCTCGCTACCGGCTATAACGGTGCTCCATCGGGCGTTGCCCACTGCCTGGAAGTCGGCTGTCTGCGGGAGCGGCTGTCGGTACTTCCCGGGGAGCGTCATGAACTTTGCCGTGGTCTCCATGCGGAACAGAACGCCATTATCCAGGCGGCGAAACATGGTACCAACATCAATGGGGCGACCCTCTATTGCACGACCATGCCCTGCATCATTTGTTCAAAGATGCTCATCAATGCCGGGATTCGACGCATTGTCTACCAAGAGGGGTATCCTGATACGCTTTCAGAGCAGATGATTGACGACGCCGGGATCGAAATGGTCAAATTCGGCGATTATGAATCGAGAGAGAGGGTAGGGGAATGAAGTGTCCCTTTTGTCTTCATCCAGCCAGCAGGGTCGTGGATTCGCGTCCGGAAAAAGGCGGCGCGGCAATCCGGCGCCGCAGGGAATGCGAGGTGTGCGGCAAGCGTTTCACTTCCCACGAGCGGGTGGAAGAAATTCTGCCCATGGTCATAAAAAAGGACGGTAGGCGTGAAACATTCGACCGACTTAAGCTGGTTGCAGGTATCAAGAAAGCCTGTGAGAAGCGTCCCGTTTCGGTGGAAGATATTGAGAAAATGGTGGACCGGCTCGAAACCCGTCTTCAGGAAGGCAGTGATCGCGAAGTATCCACCACTACTATCGGCGAGTGGGTAATGGCTGAACTTCACGATATTGACGAAGTCGCCTACGTTCGCTTTGCTTCGGTGTATCGGTCTTTCAAGGATATCAACGAATTCATGTCGGAACTGCAGGACCTGCTCAAGGTTGCCAAGGGGTAGTATCGGAAGATTACGACCATGACCGATTTTCGCACCAAAATGATGAGAAGGGCTCTGGCCCTTGCCCGCCGGGGTTTCGGCAAGACGTCGCCAAACCCTGCTGTTGGCTGTGTCATCGTACGCGACGGTGAGATCGTCGGGGAGGGCTGGCACTGGAAGGCCGGAACGCCCCATGCCGAGGTTCACGCGCTCCGCCAGGCTGGAGAAAAAGCCCGGGGCGCCGACGTGTTTGTGACCCTGGAACCCTGCTCTCATCACGGCCGGACTCCCCCGTGTGCCGAGGCTTTGATCAATGCGGGTGTCTCCACGGTTTATGCCGCGATGATGGACCCGAATCCCCTGGTATCCGGCCGAGGGCTGGCCATGCTGCGTAAGGCGGGGATTACGGTGAATTGCGGAATTTTGGAGCAGGAGTGCCGGCTCTTGAATGAGGCATTTGTCAAGCATGTTACCACCGGGTTGCCCTTCGTCATTTTGAAGAGCGCCATGACCCTGGACGGAAAGACCGCAACGTCCAGCGGTGATTCCAAATGGATAACCTGTGAAGAATCAAGAAGATATGTTCATGCATTACGGGCAAAGGTTGATGCGATCATGGTCGGCGTCGGCACCGTCCTCGCCGATGATCCTCAGCTAACCTGCAGAATGGTGCGCGGAAAGGATCCCCAGCGGATTGTCATCGACAGCCGTCTGCGTACACCCCCGACAGCTTCGCTATTTCACCTTGACTCCCCGGCAAAAACGATCCTGGCAACGGTCGAACGTGATCCGCAAAAAATCGCGGCAATACAATCTCTCGGTGCTGAGCCCTTGTTGTGTTCGGAGGATGATGGGCGGGTAGACCTTGAGGACCTGCTGCGCAGACTTGGCGCGCGCGGGATTCAGTCGATTCTCCTTGAAGGCGGCAGAGAGTTGGTCGGATCGGCACTGAGAAAAGGTCTGGTGGACAAGTTTTTCCTCTTTTACGCCCCGAAAATCATTGCCGGAGATGATGGCTTCGGCTTGTGTTCCGGACGGGGAGTCGAGCGGATGAAGGATGCGTTTACGCTGCGGAATACCAGCGTACGGCGCTTTGCGGAGGATTTTCTCGTGATCGGATATCCGGAGAGCACATGTTTACAGGATTAATAGAAGATGTGGGAAGGGTTCTCGGTTTGGACCGGGCCGGTGCCGGAGCGCGGCTCCGTGTGGCAAGCGTCCTTCCCCAGGATGAAATAACGCTTGGGGACTCTGTTGCGATTAACGGAGTCTGTCTGACCGTTGTCGAAAAGTCCAGCGGCTGCCTTGCCTTCGATGTTTCTCCCGAAACCCTGGAGCGAACATTGTTCAAGTCTCTCCGGCCCGGCATGTTCGTCAATCTGGAACGGGCTCTTCGTTTCGGAGACAGACTGGGGGGGCATCTGGTGAGTGGTCATGTCGACTGCATTGCCGTCATTCGCGAGCGGCGTGAGGTTTCCGGCAACTACCAGTTTTCCTTTCAGCTGCCGCAGCGCTTCGCCCGCTATCTCATCGAGAAGGGTTCCGTAGCCATCGACGGAATCAGCCTCACGGTGAATGCCGTGTCCGATGACGGCTTCACCATCAACGTCATACCCCATACCGCGGATCATACCACGCTACGTTTTCGAGGCCCGGGGGACGAAGTGAACATTGAAACGGACCTGATTGGAAAATATCTGGAGCGCCTCCTCAATGGTAAGGGTTCTGGCGGGGAAAAGGGCGTGTCTCTGGAACTGCTTGCGAAAAGCGGCTTTTTGTGAGATACACTATTGTTTTGAAATTTCAAGAAATGAGGATTGCTGAAGACCATGCCGGTAGCAACGATAGAAGCAGCCATAGAGGACATTAAGCAAGGCAAGATGGTCATCCTTGTTGATGATGAGGACCGCGAGAACGAGGGTGATCTGACCATGGCCGCGGAAATGATCACTGCCGAGGCCATTAATTTTATGGCGAAATATGGTCGTGGCCTGATCTGCCTGACCCTCACCGAGGAGAAATGCGACCAGTTGCGCCTGCCCCCCATGGTCGAGAACAATACCTCTGCCTTCAGTACCGCCTTCACCGTTTCCATTGAGGCGAAGAGGGGGGTTACCACCGGGATTTCCGCCGCGGATCGCGCCCACACGATTCTGACGGCTGTTGAGGATAGTGCGGTTCCGGAAGACCTCTCGCGTCCCGGCCATATCTTCCCGCTTCGGGCCAGGAATGGCGGGGTGCTGGTTCGTACCGGCCAGACTGAGGGTTCGGTCGACCTTGCCCGCCTGGCGGGTCTGAAGCCGGCCGGGGTAATCTGCGAGATCATGAACGATGACGGCAGCATGGCCCGTTTGCCGCAGTTGCGTAAATTCGCCAAGGAGCATGGTTTGAAAATCTGCTCCATTGCCGATCTGGTTGCGTATCGGATGAAGCACGAGTGTCTGGTGAAAAAGGCTGCAGAGGTGCAGTTGCCAACCAAGTGCGGCGATTTCCGGGCGGTTGTTTTCGACAATGATGTTGATCACCTGGAACATCTTGCTCTGGTAAAAGGTGAAATAAAGGGCGATGACCCTATTCTCGTCAGAGTTCATTCCGAGTGTCTCACCGGTGATGTGTTCGGTAGTTGCCGCTGCGACTGTGGCGACCAATTGCAGCATGCCATGGAGATGATTGAAGCCGAAGGCAAGGGCATCGTTCTTTATATGCGGCAGGAGGGGCGCGGCATCGGTCTTACGAACAAGTTGCGTGCCTATGCTTTGCAGGACCAGGGAAAAGACACTGTTGAGGCCAACATTGAGCTTGGCTTCAAGGATGATTTGCGTGACTATGGAATCGGCGCCCAGATCCTTGTTAGCCTCGGTGCGAAAAAGATCCGGCTCATGACCAACAATCCGAAAAAAATGGTGGGTCTTGAAGGCTATGGTATCGATATCGTTGAGCGGGTTCCGGTCGAAATAGAAGCAACCGTCTGCAATCTGAAATACCTGCAGACAAAACGGGAAAAGATGGGTCATATGTTGGATAACCTCTGACCGGCTTTTTTGCTGGAAAATTCGCTGAACAGATTTTTACTCCAATAATAACGGGGAGATTATACAATGCCTACCTATATTGAAGGTAAACTTGACGCCTCGGGGATGTCTATCGGGATTCTCGTGAGCAGATTTAACAGCTTCATCAGCGAAAGGCTGCTGGAAGGCGCACTCGATGCATTGCTGCGGCACGGCGCGGTTGACGAAAAGATCGTTGTTGCGCGCGTTCCGGGCGCGTTCGAAATTCCTCTGGCCGCGAAGAAAATGGCGGAGTGCGGCAAGTTCGACGCTGTAATCTGTCTTGGCGCGGTTATCCGGGGGTCTACGCCCCATTTTGATTATGTGGCATCCGAGGTTTCCAAGGGTGTTGCCCATGTTTCTCTGGACAGCGGCGTGCCGGTCATATTTGGCGTCCTGACCACGGACAGTATTGAACAGGCCATCGAAAGAGCCGGAACAAAGGCGGGCAACAAAGGTTTTGACGCATCCGTGACCGCCATTGAAACCGTCAATCTTCTGAGAGGGCTTGCGTAGGGTGGGTGCGAGACGGTTAGGAAGGGAGATGGCGCTGCAGATGCTCTATGCGTCAGACTTGAATCCCTCCAATGAGCATCATTCTCTCCCGCGCGAAGAGGACGACTCACGAACAAATTATGAGTCCCTTGATTTTGCCGCTGAGCTGGTGAAGGGCGTGACGGAAAATCGCCGCGCTATTGACGAACTGCTGACCGCCAAGTCGAAGAACTGGTCGCTGGTCCGGATGGCCCGGGTGGATCTGTGTATCCTCCGGATTGCCATATTTGAATTGCTTTACCGCGGCGATATTCCGAAAAATGTCACCATTAACGAAGCAATCGAGGTGGCCAAGAAATTCGGTACCGAGGATTCGCCTTCTTTTGTTAATGGGATTCTTGATGAAATTGCGACAGGATTAACAAGTAAAAATTAGTGATGCATGTATGAATCGTGAGGTGTTATGAAAGAAATCGGCGTAGGGTTGCTTGGGTTCGGTACTATCGGTGCCGGTGTAGTGAAACTGTTGGGGCAAAATGCTTCTCTTATCGAAGAAAAGCTCGGTACACGGTTACGCTTGAGGAAAGTTGCCGACCGTGATATCACGACCGACCGCGGTGTTGTTGTTGAGCCTGGAGTCCTTACCCAAAATGTCGATGAAGTCCTTTCCGATCCGAAGATTTCCGTGATCATCGAGCTGATCGGTGGATACACTGTTGCAAAAGAATTCATTTTGAAGGCCATCGAGAATGGCAAGCATATCGTAACGGCTAACAAGGCGCTCCTTGCCGTTCACGGTGAGGAAATTTATGCCGCGGCTGCCCGCAAGGGAGTCGAGGTGCGCTATGAAGCAGCGGTAGGCGGTGGAATTCCCGTGCTTTCGGCGATAAAAGGCAATATGGCAGCCAACCACTTCGGCACCGTGCTTGGTATCCTGAACGGAACTTGCAACTATATTCTGACCAAGATGACCCAGGAAGGCGCTGATTTCAGCGACGTGCTGAAGAAGGCCCAGGAGTTGGGGTATGCGGAAGCCGATCCTACCTTCGATATCGAAGGTGTTGATACGGCACATAAGCTCGCAATTCTCGTTACCCTCTGTTTCGGGACCCGGGTACAGTTTGACGATATTTATACCGAGGGAATCAGTGCTATTTCGGCGATTGATATAAATTACGCCAAGGAGTTCGGTTTCAAGATCAAGCTGCTCGCGATCGGAAAAATGGATGGAGATCGTGTCGAGGCACGCGTTCATCCCACGATGATCCCGTTGAATTACCCGCTCGCTGATGTTGACGGCGTCTTCAATGCCATCAGGTTGACCGGCGACTTTGTCGATACGGTCATGTTCTACGGTCGAGGTGCGGGTATGGATCCGACCGCCAGCGCCATTGTCGGCGATGTCATGGCCATCGGACGGAATCTGGTGGTGGGTGTCGGTAGACGAAGTGCTCCGCTGGGCTACCTTGATACGAAGCTGAAAAACCTCGAAATTAAACCGATCGGCGAAATAATCGGCAAGTATTATCTGCGCTTCAGTGCCTTGGACAAGCCCGGCGTCCTGGCAAAAATCGCCGGAGTGCTCGGGAAAAACGGGATC
>JAJZQA010000103.1 GCA_021810985.1 Deltaproteobacteria bacterium | reverse complement strand
CGCCGTCGCAGCCGCCGATGAGGAAGAAATGCTTCAGCTGGCCGGACTTGACCGCGGCGATGACCTTGTCGGCCACCCCCAGTACGGTTTTGTGGCCGAAACCGACAAGAATTTCCTGCCCGGGGTTTTCCGGCAGGGAGGGACACTCCAATGCTTTGTTAATGACTTCAGTGAAATCCCAGCCCTCGATATGCTTCACATCAGGCCATTGCACCAGCCCACAGGTATAGAGACGGTCCTTATAGGAATCAGCCGGGCGCTGGATACAGTTGGTATTAAAGATAATGGCGCCGGGGAAATGGGGGAATTCCTTGGCCTGATCCTGCCAGGCCCCGCCGAAATTGCCGGCCAGGTGCGGGTATTTCTTGAGGCCGGGATAACCATGGGCGGGAAGCATTTCACCGTGGGTGTAGATGTTTATCCCTTTGCCTTCGGTCTGCTTGAGGAGTTCATCCAGCATCTTGAGGTCGTGGCCGGAGACCAGAATTCCTTTGCCGGCCCTGGTACCGAGGTTGACCGGGGTTGGGACCGGTGCGCCATAGGTCTCGTTGTGAGCGGCGTCCAGAAGACCCATGGTGGTCAGGTTCTGCTTGCCGCATTCCATACAGAGACCGACAAAGTCCATCAAGCCGAGGTTTGCGTCGCTGGTTGCGGCCAGCGCCTTGTGGAAGAATGCCATGACGTTGTCATCGCTCTTACCCAGGATCATGGCGTGGTCCATATAGGCAGCCATCCCTTTCAACCCGAATATGAGGATCTCGATCACGGAACGAATATCTTCGTTGACATGCCAGGTGCTGATGCCGTACTGCTCTCCCTGAGCAACCATGCCGGCGAGATCGTCAGCGGGTTTCCACTCAGCCACCGGTCCGGCAATGGCGGCAGCGGAAGCGGCCTTGGCCTTTTCCTTCAACTGGTAGCATTTCTGAATCATTGTGCCGATGGCCGCGGGATCAAAATCGACGTTGGTGACCGTGGTAAAGAGCGCCTCAACGGTAAAACGGTCGATTTCAGCAGTACGGCCTAGCTTGTCGGCATACAGTGACAGGGACTTCAGGCCATACAGCAGATGGTCCTGCAGGGTTGCCACCTCGGGCTTCTTGCCGCAGACGCCTGAAATGTTGCATCCGGTCCCATTGGCTGCCTGCTCGCATTGGTTACAAAACATACTCATGATTAAATCCTCCTTGGTTTTGATTTGATCCGGCAACCTTCGCCTACATAACGCTGATCACCGGGTTGCGGGGAGATGAAAAACTGATCGAATTTTGATTGCAAGTAGTACGGTGGAAGACGACATGCTCAGGAGAACCGCGCCGTTTTCGGAAAAAGAATGTTGTTTTCGAGATGCACGTGTTTGTGCAGATCGTCCTCGAACTCTTTGAGTTTCTGATAGGTGAGCCTGAAGGTGTTGCAGGCATCAGCGGGGATGTCATAGTCCTTGGCAAGATGGCGGATCCGGTGGATTGCGTCGCCCACTTCTTCGTGCTCTTGCTGGAGTTTTTCGAGGCCGGCCCTCATTGATTCCAAATCCATTGTGTCCGGAACCGCGTGAGATTTCCCGGCGGCATCACAACGTTTGATGGCAGGGAAAAACACCTCTTCCTCATACTGCAAATGATCCTTCAAATCGGTGACTATCTTGCTGAAAATTTCGGCTATCTCCAGCACCTCGGGATGGTTTGGACCATGAACCTCCGCGATCTTCCGGGCGTACCCGGCAATCTGCCCCATATTTTCATGAAGATAGGCGTGGTGGGTGTTAACGATAAAATCCACCAGAAAAGGAAGCTCCCATGCTGAATAGTTCAGGCTTCTGTCAAGGGACGCGACTTTTACGGCTGCAAGCTCCCGCTCTATGACGGCAAGCTCGATGCCCTTGTCCCGGCAGATCTCCGAAAGGGCAATCTTGCCGCCACAACAGAAATCGATGCCATGGTCTTCGAAGACCCTGGCGGTCCGATAGTCGTCGGCGACGATCTCGCCAATTGTCCTGTTGGCACTATCCATCAGCTGTTTATCCGACTGCTGCTTTTCCATCGTCTCCTCCAGACATTGTACCAGGTGATTAAAACTGTGCGGTTTCCTGTCCTTGGTTGGCCCGGGCGCAGCCGGAATTACCTGACAGGAACAAGCGGCGGGCTTTGCTCAATAGCTTTCAGGAAAGTTTCCCAGAGCACGTGTCCCTCCTCTTCCATATCGAGTTGAAAGTTGCTGAGCGTCCAGCGAATGACGGTAAAGTTTATTGTTCCGATGAACATGCTGGTGAGGGCTTCCGCTTTCAATTGCGGCAGTATGGAACCACGCTTCTGGCCCTGACGAATTATCTCGCTGATACCTTTGAAGTAGATCGTCAAACGGTTCTTGATTTCTTCGCGCAGCGATTCCTGGATGACCATGACTTCTTCGGAAAACAGTGTGCGCGGGATACCCTTGTTGCCAGCTGCCAGGGCCAGGTGACGCTGGAAAATCTCGCCCATCCTTTGCACAGGATCGGAGGTGTCTTGCACCGAGGTCAGTATCCGGCACAGGTCTTCGCCGATTTTCTCGATCACCGACTTGAGAATCTCTTCCTTGTTCCTGAAGTGCCGGTAAATATTCCCCTCTGAAATGCCGACCTCCGCGGCAATTTCAGCGATGGTTGCGCCATGGATACCCTTGCTGCCGATTATGTGCAATGCGGCATCTGTGATCTGTTGCTGTCGTATTTCGGTTGTTTCTCGTTGCCGGGCACACATCGAACAGTCCTTTCGTACCTTTATGAAAGTGAATACTCACTTTTACCAAGAATATCAGTCAAAAGATCAAGGTCAAGGAACTGCGACATCTTCCAAGAATTGTTGATTTGCCAATAACTAACCGGAAACACTCGTCAATTTCGCGATACTAGTTCTGATGAGTAATAAATAATCTTGAGCGGCCGGTTTTCACGGCAATTTCCGTACGCCAGCTTGTGATTTTCAGACAAGATTTTCAGACAAGTATTCAATTTGCGGCATCAGGATGCAAAGCCGCTGCCGCTGTACGATCATGCAACAATCCACCGCCCAGCGCCTGATACAGTGCGGCGGAATCGACCAGGCGCTGCGTTTGGGACTCAATGAGGTTGATACGCATGCGTTGCGCCTGTTGCTGGGCGATCAGCAGTTCCAGGTAGCCGGCCGCGCCCAGGGCGTAACGTCGTTGCGTTGAATTCATGGATTCTCGTGCTGCGGTGTCGGCAGCAAACATCGCTGCCATTCTTTGCGCATCGTTGTCCAAGGCACAGAGCACGTCGGCCACGGAACGAAGGGATTCAAGGACAACGGTCTGGTAATTGGCCGCCGCGGCATCGAATGCGGCCAGCGCCGCTCGTTTTTTTGCCGGCAGTCCGGGGTTGAACAAAGGTTGAATCAGTTGCCCGACCAGGCTCCAAACAGCGGAACCGCTGCCGAATAGAGCAGCTGTGGTCAAAGCTTGAGTACCAAGATCGGCACTGAGGGTGATTTGTGGATACAATTTGGCAATCGCCACGCCGTATTCGGCATTTGCTTCATGCAGCAGGGCTTCGGCGGCCTGGATGTCGGGTCGAGTACGCACCAGTTCGGAGGGCACTACCAAGGGCAGTTTGGCCGGCAGCGTAAACTCTTCGAGGGTGAAAGAGGGCACGCTTCCAGACCCCGGTGCTCTGCCGGCAAGCACGGCCAGCAGATGTTTATTCTGTTGAAGCTGATTGCGCAGGACCAAGATGGCGGCGCGCGTCTCTTCCACCTGGGGTTGCAAGGCCAACAGTTCGTCCTGAGCAGCGTTGCCGAGACGAAGCCGTTCCCGGGTTACACCCAGTTGCTCTTCCTGGGAACTGAGAATTGCTTCCGTGGCCTGGATTTGCCCGGCCAGCTTTGCCTGGGTAATCGCGGCAGTGACGATGGCGCCCGCCAAGGTCAAGCGTGCGCCTTCCAATTGATAGCGCTGATAGTCGACGCGGGCGGCCAAGGCCTCAAGCGCGCGCCGGTTGCCGCCAAACAGGTCAAAGGTGTACTGCACGCCGACACCGGCGGTATACAGGTTGAATTCCCGGGCTTCGCCGGGCTGTCCCATGGTATTCGGATTAAATCGCTGGCGCTGGCTGCCGACGGTGGCGTCAACGAGCGGATAACGGGTCGAGCCGGACTGCGCCGCATATAACTCCTGGGCCTGGCGCACAGCGGCCTGTGACCCGGCCAAGGTGGGGTTAGCCTGCAAGGCCTCCGTGATCAGGGCCTCCAGCCTGGGTGAGCCGAACTCTTTCCACCAGTGGGGGTTGATCCGGCCGCCTTCGACGAACTGTTGCGTCCCCCCGAATGCGGTAGGAGCGGAGGCTGTGTGCGCAGGCAAGGGGGCTGCGGTATAGGTCGCCACCGCAGGTTGTGCCGGACGAATAAAGTCGGGACCGACCGAACATCCCGTCAGCAGGGCGGCAAGGATGAAGGCCATGTAGAGGTGCCTGCCGAGCGTTTGTGCGTTGCCCGTACCACTACCAGTTTTGTTTTTCAACGAAGATTCGTGGATCATTAGAATTCCAGCCCTTGGCCGGCCTCCTCGTAGGTCACTCCATCACGGATATGGTAGATGCGTTTGAAGGTCGGGATGATTTTTTCGTCGTGAGTGACGACAATGATGGCGGTCTCGTATTTGCGGGCCATCTCGTTCAAAATCCGGATAACCGCCAAGGCACGCTCGCTGTCGAGCGGCGCGGTGGGCTCGTCAGCGAGAATCACCGGAGGGCGATTGACCAATCCGCGCGCTATGGCCACCCGCTGCTGTTCTCCGCCGGAAAGCTGTGACGGCATGGCCTTGGCGCGATGCTCCACATCGAGCGCTTTCAGCAGGTCCAGCGCTTGACCGCGCGCCTCGGCGTTCGGTTTTCCGGCCAGCATCGGCAGCAGGGCAATGTTGTCGGTGACGTCGAGGAAGGAGATGAGGTATGGCGCCTGAAAGATGAAGCCGATGCTGTCGCGACGCAGTGCCCGCAGATCCTTGACTTTCCAGCCGTCGTCATAGATCACCTCGTCATCGAGAATCATGCGCCCGGCGGTCGGCTCGATGACCGCGCCCAGGCATTTGAGCAACGTACTCTTGCCCGAGCCCGAGGGGCCGATCAGGCCGACCACCTCGCCGGGGAATACCTGCATATCCACCTTCTTCAAGGCATCGACGGCGGTGTCGCCGCTGCCATAGCGTTTCCGCAATCCCTCAATACGAATTCCCGCGCCGGTCATGTCAACCTCCAATGGCTTCGGCCGGATCAACTTTGAGGGCCGCGCGGATGGCAATAATGCTCGATATAACGCAGATCACGACCACGGCAACGAAGCCCTTGACGGAGTCGAGCGGTTCCAATAGCACATATTTCGGAAAGATCGGTGCCATCACCAGGGTAGCGGTGATCTTGCCCACTACAAAACCGATCACCCCCAGGGCGACGGCCTGTTGCATGATCAGGCCGGCAATGGTGCGGTTCCTGGTGCCGATCAGTTTGAGCACCGCGATCTCACGGATCTTGCCGAGCGTCAGGGTGTAGATAATGAAAGCGACAATTGCCGCGCTGACAATCGAGAGAATCACCAGGAACATACCGATCTGCTTTGCCGAGGTGGCGATCAGCTTGCCCACCAGGATCTCCTCCATCTGGCCGCGGGTGTACACCGTCAACTGCTTCCAGCGGCGGATCGACGCAGCTACCTCCTCCGCGCCATGGCCGAAGGCAACCTGCACCAGAACCGCGTTTACGTAAGGGTTGGTGCTTTGCGAAGCGATGACCGCATCAAGCACTCCCGGCTGATTGAAGGCCGGATTTACGGCGGTGCGGCGGCGCTGCTGCAGGATGGCATCATTATCTTTGAGGAACTGGGCTTCCTGGGCATCCTTGAGCGGGATAAACACCATCGGATCGCCGTTTGAGGAGACCATCCTCCTGGTCAGGCCAACCACCGTGTAGCTGTTGCGGCGGATCCCGATGCGCTCGCCGAGTTTGAAACCGGCGGCAACATCGGCCACCGCCTCGTAATGGCCGCGGGTGATCTGCCGCCCGGCGACGAGATACGGCGGCCAGCCGGGTGTTCCCGGTTCGCCGGCCGTAACGCCGGAGATCATCGCACGCACGTCGCGCTCGCCCTGGCGCACCTGCATGGTGAGATAGGTGACGTTGGCCGTCCGCGCCACTCCCGGCATGCCGCGGATACCGCGCCAGGTGTCGTCGTAGATGCTTGATGGCTCGGCATAGGGGCCAAGGGTGTCCTTTTGCACCACCCAGAGATCGGCGCCACTGTTGTCGAGCAGCACCTTGGCGTCATCCACCATGCCCCGGTAGATACCGGCCATGGACAGGGTAACGCCGATCAGCAGCCCCAAACCTGCCCCGGTGAAGACAAACTTTCCCCAGGAATGCATGATGTCCCGGCCGGCAAGGCTGATCATCGCGTCACTCCCGGAATCCGGTCAACGACCTTGATGCGGCTGCGCGTACTCAGGGCTTTTGCGCTGTACACCACCACCCGGTCACCAGCCGCAAGCCCGGCGCGCACCTGGACATTCCCCTCCAGATCGGCTGTGCCCAGCGTGACCGGCGTAAATCGAAGATCGCCGTTCGTTACCTGCCAGACGCCCGTTTGGCCGTTGCTCCGTTGGATGGCTGCGTTTGGAATTACCGGCGTTTTGGGAAGTGCCGGCAGGGTAACCGTGACTTCGGCAAGTTCGCCCACCGGCGGCAACGGTTCGAGACGTTGATCAAACACCACCTTGGCCAGCGTTTCTTCGGTCACTTCGTCGGCCATCGGCTCGACCCGCAGTATATGTCCGGCCAACGCTTGTCCGGCGCGCGAGCGCAGCACGATCTGCACCGGCAGGCCCGCGGCGAGTCCGTGGCTGCCGAGCTGATCGAACCGCACATTGAGCCAGAGGTTCTTTGGGTCGATCAACTCCACCACCGCTTGACCGGCTACAACCGTGGTGCCGGGGTCTACATCGCGCACGGCAACCAGGCCATCGGCAGAGGCGACCAGGCGCAGGTTGTTGCGTTGCGCGAGCAAAGCGGCCCGTTCTCCGCGGGTTCGAGCCAGTTCCTCACGCGCCGCATCGAGACCGGTCTCAGCAACTTGCAGCTCATGTTTTTTAGTGGCGGTAATTTCCTCACTGGTTGAGCGCACACCAAGCAATTGCTCAAAACGCCGGGCCTGGGTTTGCGCAAAGACCTGTCGCGACCGGGCATCCCGCAGCTGCGCCTCGGCACGCTTGACCGCAGCCTCTTGGGCATTGATCCGCTCGTCGAGATCAACCGGGTCCATTTCTCCGAGCAGCTGTCCGGCCTGTACCCGATCACCCACCTGCACAGCCAGCCTGGTCAACCGTCCTGCAAAGGTCGGTCCGATTTTGTAGGTATAACGCGACGCGACCGTTCCGATCCCGAACAAACCCGGGGCAATGGAACGCTCCTCCACGGTGCTGACCGTCACCGTAACCGGTGCCAGCGGACCCGAGCGCAGGGCGACATAAACAAAGAGCGCCAGCAGCGGCAAAAGCACTGCCATTATAGCCAGGGTGCGAGTCTGAAAGTGCAACCGTTTCATTGTGTCCTCCCGATGCCGCGTCGAAAGATGGCAAAGGCCTGTGGCGCAACCCGTTGGATGCGCCCCACATCGCCGGCCAACAGCGACTGCATGACCAGACCCTGGACCGTGCCGATAAAGAGAATGGCTCCCGCCTCGGATTCGAGGGAAGTGTCCACGTCACCGCATTCCTTGCCTTCTTCGAGCAGCTGCTGCACCCGTTCGGCATAGCGGCGAATAAGGGATTGCGCCATGCGCTTGGGAGCGGTTGATTCCCCTCGCTGCAACTCTCCAAACAGTATTCTTGGCACGCCCGGATGTTCCACCACAAAATCTATATGTGCCATGAATATCGCCTCGAGTGCAACCAGCGGCGAAAGACCGCCCTGCAGCACCTTCTCCTGCCTGGAAAGCAGCTTTTCCGCCACCCACTCCATAACCGCCTCGAGGATGGCGTCCTTACTAGAAAAGTGGCGAAAGATCGCGCCCTGGGTCAACCCCATGCGTTTGGCAATGGCCGCGGTGGTGATTTCGCTGGGATTCTGCTCCGCGGCCAGCGCGATAACCGTTTCAACGGTCACCGCACGGCGTTCCATCGCCGGAAGATGTTTTAGAGGTGAGTTCATGATAGGTGTCCTTAAAGATAGTAAT
>JAJZQA010000102.1 GCA_021810985.1 Deltaproteobacteria bacterium | reverse complement strand
ATATGTCAATAGGTTTTGTTTGAAAAAAGAATCCTGGATGTAAAAAGACGAAGGGAAAATTACCGGGGGCGGGAAGTTGCCGCGGTTCATGAATTTCTTCGTGAAGGAACCGAGCGGCAAGGAATTTCCAGTTTCATGGTACCCGCGGGAGGGATCAGGCGACTGAAAAAGTCGATGGAGAAAAAGCGGGGAGAGTCAATTTCCGGTTCTTTGGAACTGGAGCGGCTTACGTGGATCAAATGGCGAATACCAAATAGGGCAGCGGTTGACAGATTTGTCTCGCTGTCCTCACCGAGCAGAGTCCTGTCAGGGGCAAAGGGTATTTTCTCCTGAAGCCTGCCCCAAAAGGCCGGGTCCTCTTTGGGAAGACCCAGGTCGTGGGCGGAAATAATTTCATTAAAGTAGCTACCAAGGCGCGTGGAGCGCATTTTCAATTTCAGGGTTTTACCATGGGCATTGGTAACCAGGTGGACATCCTTGCCGTGATGGCGCAGAAAGAGCAAAAATTCGACCACAAAAGGATGGACGGCAATCAGATGGTCAACTTCCCTTTTCAATAGGGGAATATCCAGGCCAAGGTGTGCGGACCAATAGTCGAGATCCGTCCAGTTGAGGGTGTTTTCCTGTGACTTGAAGAGCCGGTAGAGACGCTCTTTGGCCTCGGCAAGGGTAATGCCATGTTTACCCGCAAAGGTCTTCGGCACATGTTCGAGCCAGAAATGGTCATCGAAGTGCCGGTCCAACAGGGTGCCGTCCATGTCTAGAAGAACGGTGTCGATTTCATTCCAGTCCAATTTCATAAGTCGATTAAAATAGCAACCAGGCGGTCATTCCTGGCGGCGTTGCGGCTGGCGGCAGATTCAAGTTTCGTCACAGGGCGAGTTGTTCGAAGAATGTTTTGACTTGCACCAAGTCGGCTTCGAGTACTTCGCAGCGGGACGGGAGCTTCTCTATCCCCGCAAGCGAGGCCGGCCTTTCGGGGGGAAGGCCCGTAGCGGTGATGACCGCTTCCTCGAACTTGGCCGGGTGTGCGGTCGCCAGGCAGATCAGCGGTAGATTGCGGTCGCGGTGATCCTGGGCCGCTTTTACCCCGACAGCGGTATGGGGGTCGAGGAGGTAGCCGGTTTCCTGATAAAAGGCTGCAATGGTATCGAGGGTTTCCTGACGGTCCACCGATTGCGACAGGAAATCCGAGGTGACAATGCTTCGCTCTTCAGTGCTGAAATTCATGCGGCCGGTTTTCGAGAATTCCTCGATCGCTTCGCGGACCCTGAGAGGGTTCTCGTTGTAAAGGAAGTAGAGATATCGCTCGAAATTTGACGCAACCTGGATGTCCATGGAGGGGGACAGGGTCGGTACCACGGTACCCAGCGAATAGTCTCCGTGTAACACGAAGCGGGTCAGAATATTGTTCTCGTTGGTTGCCAGCAGCAGCTGGCTGATGGGGAGTCCCATCCGTTTTGCAACGTAGCCGGCGAAAATATCACCGAAGTTACCGGTCGGTACCGAAAAGATAACCCGCTGGTCGAGACTTTCGCTGACCTTGAAGTACGCATAGAAATAGTAAACAACCTGAGCAAGGACCCTGGCCCAGTTGATGGAATTCACCGCCCCGAGTGCATGCTTTTCTTTGAAATCCAGGTCGTTGAAGAGGGCCTTGACCATGTTCTGGCAATCGTCAAAGGTGCCTTTCACGGCGATATTGTGAACATTGTCGTCAAGGACCGTGGTCATCTGGAGGGCCTGAACCGGTGAGGTCTTGCCGTGTGGGTGGAGGATGAATATGGCGATATTTTCCTTGCCGCGAACACCGTAGATAGCGGCACTCCCGGTGTCGCCGGAAGTGGCGCCGACGATGTTCATTTTCTTGCCACTCTCTTTGAGGAGATATTCAAAGAGGTTGCCTAGCAGTTGCAGTGCCACGTCTTTGAAAGCCAGGGTTGGCCCGTGGAACAGTTCAACGATGTTTACGCCATTCTTATGAACGACCGGGGTGATCTCGGGGTGGTCGAAACTGCCGTAGGAGCGATCAATAAGATTCTTCAGGTCGGCGGCAGGGATGTCATCACAGAACAGGGATATAACCCTGAAGGCCAGATCGCGGTAGGGAAGGGCTTGCCATTCTTCCAGTTGCCGGGAGTTGATGAATGGAATTTTTTCCGGGAGAAGAAGCCCTCCATCGGTTGAGAGTCCCATCATGACCGCGTCTTTAAAGGCAATAGGTTCAATGCCGCCTCTGGTACTGATATATTTCATCGTTTCCTCATTCCCTTTCTTGTTGAAGCTCATTGCTGCGCAAGTCTAGCAGTAAACAGGCTAAATGTGAAGAGTTTTGCTCCATTGTCGGTGCTGCTGCGGATGCCTGCTGGCGGAAGATTTTTTCAGGTACGCATGCCTTTGTTTACAAATCGCGGCTGTATGGAGTATCCTGCGGGAAGAAACGTCACTGCATTGAGGAATTCATGTCATCCCGCATCAAGATACTTCCTGAAAATCTTACCAATAAAATTGCTGCCGGCGAAGTTGTCGAGCGTCCTGCCTCGGTGATTAAAGAACTGGTGGAAAACGCCCTTGACGCCGGAGCCGATGAAATAGCCGTCGAATTTCAGGATGGCGGCAAGCGGCTGATCAAAGTCAGCGACAACGGTTCCGGAATGTCTCGTGAGGATGCTTTGCTTGCCCTGGAACGCCATGCGACCAGTAAAATAGCCTCGGATGATGACCTTCTATCCATTTCGACCCTGGGTTTTCGCGGCGAGGCATTGCCTTCCATTGCCTCCGTCTCGCGCTTTACCCTGTCTTCGCGGGAAAAAGGCTCAATCGAGGGCACGGAGATCTATGGCGAGGGCGGCAGGATCAAGGAAGTAAAGGCCTGTGGCATGGCTGAAGGTACGGTCTTCGAGATCCGGAACCTCTTTTTCAACACCCCGGCCCGGTTGAAGTTCCTGAAGAGCAAGGAAACCGAGGCGGGCCATGTTGCGGATCAGGTCACGCGCCTGGCCCTGTCACGGCCGGATGTACGTTTTTCCTGTGTCAGCGACGGAAGGATGCTGTTCCGGGCGCTCAACGGCGATATGGCGGAAAGGGTCTCCGCACTGCTTGGCCGTTCTTTGGCAGCGGATCTTTTTCCGCTTGACCGGCAAGGCAATGGCCTGCGTTTGAGTGGTCTGGCCGGGAAGCCCGAATGCAGCAGGTCCGCGGGCTCGCATCTCTACACGTTTGTAAACGGCAGATTCGTGCGTGACCGGGTTTTTCAACATGCAATTCTTCAGGCCTACCGACGCTTCCTGGAGAGAGGACGCTATCCTGTGGCGGTGCTTTTTCTTACCGTACCGGCCGGAGATGTTGATGTGAATGTCCATCCAACCAAGCATGAGGTCCGCTTCCGGGATCAGTCCTGCGTGCATGACTTCATTGTGTCATCCCTGGAGGAAATGCTGCAGTCCACTCCCTGGATTCGGAAGCCTTCAGTGGCCGCTGTTGCTCCTGAAGCAGTCCGGATTACTCCAAGTGAGGCGCGAGTCGCCTCGGTTCGGGAGTCTCTGGGCCGCTACCAGCAGCAGCCGGCCCCGGAAAAAATACAGGAAACTCTCTTTCGCCCGGAACAGCGGCCTCACGAAAGCGCTGAAGTTTCCGCGGAGACCACCTCGAGGCCGGGGGACGGTTTTTTTTCTTCCTTGACGGTGCTGGGCCGTTATCTGGATGAGTATCTGCTCTGTCAGGATGGTGATGATCTCCTTATCATCGATCAGCATGCCGCCCACGAGCGGGTTGCCTTCGAGCGTCTCAGGAGTCAGTTTTCCGCGGGCGCAGTCGAATCTCAGGGATTGCTGTTCCCGGAAGTGGTGGAGCTGTCGCATTCCGAGGCTGCTCTTGTGGCCGAGCATTCCGCGGTATTTCGCCAACTTGGATTTGACCTCGAGGATTTCGGTGGACAGACCAGGGTGCTTAAGGGCGTGCCGCGTATTCTCGTAAACGCTGACCCTACCCGGGTTCTCAGCGATATTATCGAGGAGCTTGCGGTTCTCGGCAGAAGCCGCACGCTCAGTGACATCCAGGAGGATATTCTGATGCGGATTGCCTGCCACAGTGTCATTCGCGGCCGGCAACTGCTTTCCGGACAGGAAATCGCCGCGCTTCTTTCCGCGCTTGATTCGGTCGGTTTTGCCAGTAATTGCCCCCATGGAAGGCCGGTTCTCCGGAGGCTCAGCCGCTCGGATATCCAAAAGATGTTCAAAAGGGTCTGAGTGATGCCGGGGGAACGGAAAATTAAAATAATCATTGTGCAAGGCCCGACAGCGTCAGGGAAAAGCGAATTGGCCGTCCGATTGGCGGAGCAGTTTTCGGGCGAGATAGTGAATGCCGACTCCATGCAAGTGTACCGGTTTATGGATATCGGCACAGCCAAGCCGTCGCCGGACCAGCTTCGCCGGGTCCCCCATCATTTGCTTGGTATCGTTAATCCTGACCAGACTTTCTCCGCGGCCGATTTTTGCCGGGAGGCGGAGAAGGTGATTCAGGATATTTCCCGGCGGGGCAAGAGAGTGATTGTCTGTGGCGGGACCGGCCTGTATATCCGGGCCTTGACAAAAGGCCTGATGGACTCACCTCCCGTTGATGATGCTTTGCGGAACGAACTGAAGGTGTTGGCAGGCCGCGAAGGTTCCGTGGAGCTGCATCGGCGTCTTGCCGAAGTTGACCCGCTAGCCGCGGAACGTATTCATCCTAACGACCAGTTTCGTCTCATCCGGGCTCTTGAGGTGTTTCATTTGACCGGACGGCCCATATCCGCTCTACGAGAAGAGCACCGCTTCGGAACGCTACGCTATGACTATTGTAAAATCGGTCTCACTATGAACAGGGAGTCGCTGTATAGAAATATTGACAACCGTGTGGATTTGATGGTACGACATGGCTTCCTTGAAGAGGTTCAAGCTCTTCTTGACGCTGGATATCCTTGCGGTCTCAAGTCAATGCGCTCACTCGGGTATCGGCACCTGTGCAATTATCTGCAGGGCCTTTCAACCCTTGATGATGCATTGCAGCTCATTAAGAGAGATACGCGACGCTATGCTAAGCGGCAATTGACCTGGTTCAATCAGGATCAGGAAATTAAATGGATTGAATATCCGGAAAATGTTGCTATGATTGAGCACATTGCACATGATTATTTTGATTAAAAGGAGAGGGGCATGGCGAAAGCACCATTCAATATTCAGGATCAGTACCTGAATCAATCAAGGAAGGAACGAGTCAAGGTTATCGTATATCTGATGTCGGGAGAAAAGATGGAAGGCTATATCAAGTCCTTTGACAACTTCTCCGTACTTCTGGAAATCAAGGGAGATATCCTGATTTACAAGCACGCAATCTCTCATATAACATCGGTTGACGGGAGCTTCAAGCTGCACCAGTAACGCTGGAATCATTGGTACCCGGGGGCCCGGTAAAGCATGATCGATCCTGTGAGCGGAAAGATCTCTTTTACGGGGCCCTTTTTATTTGAGCGTTACCGCTTTTTACTTCATATCTTAATAGCTTGGGTCAGAAGGATTATGTGCTGATGGAATCAGGGATTAAAATTGAAAAAATTGAGCCGGGAAGTATTGCTGATGAGCTTGAGATAGAAGCCGGCGACAGGTTGCTGGCTATCAACGGCCGCCCGGTTCGGGACATCATTGATTTCGGCTATTATTCCAGCGAAGAGGAACTTCTCCTGGAAATTGAAAAAGAGGACGGCGAGATCTGGGAGGTCGAGGTGGTGCTGGAAGAGGGTGAATCTCCCGGTATTCTGTTTGAGGCGCCCAAGCCGTTCAGTTGTACCAATGCCTGTCTTTTCTGCTTTGTGGACCAGTTACCCAAGGGACTTCGGCGGTCCCTCTACGTGAAAGATGAAGACTATCGGCTCTCTTTTCTCTATGGCAACTTCGTTACCTTGTCTTCGCTTCGACCTGAAGACGTTTCAAGGATCCGCGAACAGCGGCTTTCCCCGCTCTATATCTCCGTACATGCCACGGAACCGGATCTGCGATCGAAGTTGCTTGGAAACAGCCAGTGTCCGCCGGTTCTGGACCTGCTCAAGGAACTTGCCTCAGCCGGAATCCGCATGCATACCCAGGTGGTGCTGTGTCCGGGCATCAATGATGGTTTCCACCTTGAACGTACCGTGCGGGATCTGGCTGCGCTGTTTCCGTGGGTTGCCTCCCTCGCCGTAGTTCCTTTGGGCATTACCCGTTTTCGTGACTCTCTGGCGAAACTGCACCCGGTAACACAGGAGTATGCGGGCGAGTTCCTCGCCAATTGGCAGCCTCTGGCTCGAGAACTCGCTGCGCAACTTGAGAGCCCTTTTCTGTTCTTTGCCGACGAGTTTTACCTCAAGGCGGGAAAACCATTTCCACCACTCTCGGATTATGGGGAACTGCCGCAGATCGAGAATGGTGTCGGGATGCTTCCCCTGTTTTTGGATGACGCTGAAGCTGTCCTGTCTGGTGCGGAACCGTTGGCGGGCGGGGTTGTGGCTGTGGTAACCGGTGAATCTCCCTACTCGTATTTATCTGGTTTTTTGTGCGGCCTTGCCGAAAAGACCGGGGTAACTTTCCGGGTTGTTCCGGTTAAAAATACCCTGTTCGGTGACAGTGTTACCGTTACCGGGCTAGTTCCGGGAAAGGCTATCCTGGACGTGGCGAGCAGCGGGGGATTTTCAGGCGCCGAACTGGTATTGATACCCGATGTGATGCTGAAGGAGGGAGAGGGGGTCTTTATTGATGACGTGACGCTCGAGGATCTTCGTACTGCCTTGGGAGTTGCGGTAGAGGTTTGCGAGGCAACACCTTCCGGTCTCTATGATACGGTGCGGCGCCATTGTGCCGTCTGATGCGAAATTACCGCTTCTTTTTCATCTCCAGTTCCAAGTCGAGTTTTTTCAGCTTTTCCATATCCTGCCGCAAATCGGCATTTTCCTTTGTGAGCGATGCATTTGCGTTTGCAAGGGCTGCGTTCGCGTTTTTCAGATTTCGTACTGACTTGTCAAGCTCGGCCTTTTCCTGCACAACAATCTCATAATCATCGAGCAAACCCTTCAGTGAGATTGCATGGGGGGTCCAGGAGCTCGAGCTGAATTTGCTCAGGACAGAGTCAAGTGTTTTTCCCGCTTTCGTGGTGGCGAAGCTCTGTTGGCCTGCTTCCAGGTTGAGCAGCGCCAGACGAAAAAGCGCTTCATCGGTGACTCCCGCAACGGTTGGTTTGGTTGTGATGTCGGAAAGAACCGCTTTTGCGTAGACGGTTTTGTTATTTGCCAGGAGATTTTTCGCCTGGGTCAATTTCTGCTGCTGCTCTCGAACATTTGGATCGAGGCTCCAGGTCGTTGCGCAGCCGCTCAATCCTGCGAGGAGAATATATACTGCGATAAGTCTTTTCATCTGGCCCTCTTCCTGCGATCAATAAAGTAGTTACTTCCGGCCTCTCCCTTGGCAAAATCTTTAATTTCGGCCGCTGTTTTGGCTATTTTTACCGCTGAATCATACTCACCCTGCTGACACATGACAACAGCGATCGATATGGTCATTATGGGAAACTTCCGGATGACACCGTAACGGTCCGGTCCTTCAATGTGGCCCTGCTCCAGGTCTTCCGGAGTATAGAACTGGGGAACTTCGTCCGTAAAGGCGTCAATTACCGCCTGGCAGACTGCATCGACTTCATCAGAGCCAACTACCATGATGAAGTCATCACCACCGATATGGCCGACAAAAGCATTTTCATCAGCGTTTTGTTGTAGTGCTTCGTAGATAACCTCACCGGTCATCTTGATCAGGTCACTTCCTCTGATGTATCCATATCTGTCACTGTAGGCCTTGAAATTGTCGAGGTCAGCGTAGCAAACCGCGAACGTTTCCCCTGTTTGAAGCTTCTTGGTGAGAATTCTTTCGATTGCAATGTTTCCGGGAAGGCGGGTAAGCGGGCTTGCGTCGAGACTGATTTGCTCGAGAATCTTCAGACGTTTGGCCATTCGGGTGAAATCTTCAGCGAGACTGCCAATTTCATCGCCAGGTGGGATGTTGGGATCGAAATCGAAATTCCCTTCCGCGATAGAGTGGGTCGCACGCTTCAATTTTTTAATGGAGGAGGAAATTGTGTAGAGAAAAAATGCCATGACGCTTAATGCGAGCACAAAGCCCATGGAGGACAGCAGCAAAGTCCACTTGACCGTTGTTTCGCGTTTCTGGTCGGCATTTTCCAGTTTGTCATTGAGAATTACTTGCCGTGAAGCGG
>JAJZQA010000101.1 GCA_021810985.1 Deltaproteobacteria bacterium | reverse complement strand
TTCCTTTTACTGGCAGCATATTTACTCTACTGTAAATGCCGCGACTTGCTGGCTGACGTAGCTCGCGCCGACCATCACGCAGCCGCCCTCCGCAACGAACGAAAGTCCAGAATCATGTTGTCAAGAAAAAAACTGCTTGCACAAACAAATCGAAGTATTTTGTTGCGAATGTGGTATAGTTAATGGACGCTCAAGAAGATAAAAGGACAAAATCGCCCTTTCAACTTGAGCAGGATAGGGAGGTGAGTCAGGATGAATAAAATGCGTTTATTGTCTCTGACGGTGGTATCCCTGGGTCTCGCTTCGGTCGCTCATGCAGGAACAGGAAGCGAAGGTGGTTACGGGATTCTTTTCTGGCTATTTATTTCTTTCGGAGTACTGGTTGTAATGGCACAGTTGATTCCCGCAATCCTCGTTCTTATCGGTTTCAGCAAAGGGTTACCGGTCAATCAGAAGTTGTCTGAGCCCATTAAAGAAGAAAAAGGCAATTTCTAGCGGGAGCATCCCGCACACCCCTTATGAACTTTCCTGGCTGATTTGGGAGAATAAAGGATAAAGGGGTAGTTGCGTGTTGTGAATGCCAGGTGGTTGACCTATCCACCAACTTCTTTATCCTGAAGCAACAGGAGCCATCTCAGGAAACTGGCGGGAGGACAAATGATCGGTGGTTTGGCCGGCAAGGCCATTATTCCGGTTGCCGTGACGGTAACCGGTTTTGTTATTGTTTGCTGCATCCTCCTCTACTCGGTAATGAAGGTTGACATGACCGCCAATGCCGAACGGCAGGCAACAGTCCTGGCGGGTACGGTGGTTAAGTCGACACGCTATGCAATGCTCCAGTCCGACGATGAAAACCTGCGGGACATCATTGCCAATATCAGCAGCCAGCAGGGCGTCGAGCATGTGCGGATATTCAACAAGAAGGGCCTGATCGAGTTTTCATCGGACCAGACGGAAATAAAAAGTTTTGTGGACAAGAAAACAGCCGGCTGTATCGGCTGCCACTCCGGCCCGGTCCCCACGGCCAGCCTCGGAGAAATGGAGCAAGCCCGGCAGTTTGTCAATGCAAAAGGCCGGGCAGTCATCGCCATCACCGCCCCGATTTACAACGAGCCGGACTGCTACAACGCAGCCTGTCACTTCCACCCGCCAGGCCAGAAGGTTCTCGGCACCCTCGATATCGGCCTCTCCCGGCACCCCCTGCAACAATCGCTGGCAACGATGCGGGGCAGAATGCTGATTTTCAGCCTCATGGTCCTCGTCCTGACCGTCGGAGGAGTCTCCGCTTTACTCGTTCGCTCCATCTTCGGGCCGATGCGAATGATCAAGAAATTCTGCGATGCCGTCTGTCAGGGTGATTGCAAGCATGGGCTGCCCCCTTTTGACGGTCAAATGGAAGAACTTTCCGACTCGGTGCAAAAGGTCGCAGGAGAACTGAAAAAATCCAGGATCGCTCTCCAGGAAGCGGAGGTCCGGCTTTCTGCTCTGAGCGGGCACGAAGCGGACCCGAAAAACGCTCCAACCAATAATGAGGCGGGGCGCCCAACCGAAGACCCGCGGACCGGGAACCGGCATGGGGATTGAATCAAACACCGCGGGATCCCCCGAGAACCCCTGTGGCGAAACTGAGCCTGACGCACTGCGAAGTGCCGCCAGGAAAAGAATCCAGCAACTGAGGACTACGGCGAACAGGGGGCTCTGGGCCATCGCCCTGTTCCTGGTCGTGAGCATTGCCGCACTGAACCATTTCAGCTTTCTGCCACCTCTCCCGGACCAGATACGAGAGCAACTCGGGACCCCACCACCTGCTATCATGATCAGCGGTCTGCTCATCCTCTACAGCTTTTCGTCGCTCGTCCTTATTCTCGCCAGAATGGTCGGAGATTCTGTATCTCATAGCGGTTTCTATCATGTTGCGTACCTAACCGGATTTTACTGCTTCTACAACTTGGCCGGTTCACTGGAAGACAATTTCTGGGCGGTGTTCGCCGCAGGAGCCACGATTTTGTCCCTGGAGAGTTACCATCTCTGGAGTTGGTGTTCACGGCAAATCAATATCGAATTAGAAGAACTTAAAAGACTGGACAGGATAGAATAAACGCCCTTTCCCCTGAGGAACTCCTTCAACACAGAAACAAACCACATACAACCACGGAAAAGGGGCGCTCAAAATGAGTGCCCCTCCCTTTTTCCTAGGTCAGTTTGAGATTCTCACCACAGGGTGCAGACATCGAACAAACCCTTCGTTCGCATGGCAACATAGGCCATGATAATTCTTTTATCGATATTCGGATATCTGCCGGAAATCATCGAGACACAGCGATTACCAAGTCGTACGGCCTCCTGTTTGTAGCCATAAAGGGGGCTGCTGGTTGTACATTCGCAGATCATCCGGTCAAATATCGCACCAATCTGGCCGCTCAACATTTTCCCTGCTTCAAGGTCATCGGCTGGCAGGTCATGAAAATACACCACAGGAGCCGAAGTTTCAATCTTCTCGCTACGGAAGAAAAATGGGGATTTCCCCGTTGAATCACCAATATTATGGCTCCGCAGGTAGTCATCACCCGGGCGGAAAGTGGATATCGTTTCACGACCGGCACTACCCATTCTCCGGTACAACTCATCATCGCTCAGCTTCGTGAGCTCCAGAAGTTTTTTTTCACTATCGTCTATCAAAACACCTTTGAACAGTCCGTTCGAAATGTCGCTAAATGTTCTCATGATCAACCTCCTTTGCCGTTCAACGAACGGCAAGTACCACACTTGCTATCCTCCTTCGCCCCTATTGTGTATACATTATACCAATGGGGACCATTGAAGTCAAAGCAGCTTGGGGGACTTTCGGCTTATGGTCTGCTGCCAATTGCACTGGATGTCGATGTAAATAGCTGTCGCCCAGCCACGCACCGGATCATTCTTTCAATCGAACCGAAAACCCGCCGTCTTTTGCAGCCCCAAGTCGGACCGTCGATGGCATGTAACTTGCCACTGTAGATGTCCCCAAACCAGTCAGTAGCCGGCCAACTGGTAACGGCGCCGGGTTCCGCGGGAGGCTTATGGGGACGGAATTCGTACAGATTCTTGCCGGCCACGTTTTTCGGTCCCAACACATACACGGGATAGGAGACCGCCAAGCCTACCTGGCGGACATAGTGGGCGCCGATGGTTTCAGAAAATTCCTGCCAGGAACCACCCGGCGCGGGACGATACAGCCAGCGGTAATAGCTAAACTGCGGCGTGGGAAGGCGGTTGTCGTAGCCATGCCGGAAACCGAGGCTACCCCCGAAGGGCGCATCATTCATGACCTTGCCGCTCAATCCGTCGGCGTAGTCGATCATCCCGGAGGGCTTGATTTTGTACAGGGGAGTATTGCCCACAGCCCAGGGCATTACCCAGAAATCGCCCCCCGGAGGCACTACGGTGTTCGTACCCTGCAGGGTGCCGACACTCACTTTGGTGCTGGCCGTATTGTTATTTTCCCGCCTTTCCATCACATGACCCTGGGAATCCACATAGGCGCCCAACCAGTACACACCGGGCTGCATGTTCCTGGGCACATAGACAGGCAGCTTGTAGGTGACGCTTTTCCCCGGCAGGATCGACTGCGTGTTGCTGATGCGCCCGCCGAGCACCAGCATGTCTTCCACGAAGTCATCCTTCGTCAGCCCCTGAGTTACGGGCTGAACGGCCGACTTTACGGGAATGACGCTATCCGACGACCATACCAGATCGACCATGTAGGCCTTGTTCGCAGGCCCCTCGCTGGTTCCGAGGGCTTTCACGTTACCCTTGTTGGTCACCGTTACGACAACGGGGAGATTGTCGCCCGCCGTGGCCTTGGTATCACAGGAAAGTGACACCACCAGATCCGGCCTGGGCAAAAGAATGCCCCCTGGAGAAACGACTCTGACACTTGTTCCGGCGCTTGCGACGGGAGGTCGGGGGAGGATGGTTCTCTCCTCGGCAAAGCCATTGGCAACCAAAAACAAGCAGGGCAACAAGACGGCGCAGAAGAATGAGCGGCAAAAAGCAAACATAAACTCCTCCTCTCTGTGTTCAGGGCAAAATGGGGACGATTGATCTCCAATCCAACCGTACACTTCCCCGAACGGTTTGAGTGATGCGGCCACCGGGAACGGTTTTCACTTTTATACAAAACACATTTAACATTACTTATTTGTAAAGGTCAATTTTTAGTTGAAAGGCAGGGAATATGGCGGGTGGTCCACCGGAGTCAGCGAAGCGGAGGAAAACTGCCAACGATGGAGTATAGCATGCCGAACGGCTTCCTACGGGCAGATGAAAGGTTGATGGCCTGACAAATAGGCATCAAGGCTGGCCAGAAAAGACCCTCTAATTAATCCCCCAATAGCAGCATAATAATAAACACCAATGATTTATAAACGGTATGGTACAGAAGGTAAAGAAAGTAACTCTGACTCTGTTCAGTCAGCCTGCGTAGCAACATGGACAAATACGGGTTTGAGAACCCGCACAGCATCATTGGGTGAAATACCAACGAGAAAGCCGCGCTTGCCGCCGTTGAGGTAGATTTGGGGAAGAGCGAAGATGGATTCCTCCAGGTAAACCGGCAGGTCACGCTTGGTGCCGAAGGGCGAAGTTCCGCCCACCAGATATCCGGTAAGGCGCGAGGCCTTATCCGCGGAACAGGGCACAACACTTTTCACGCCGAGGAAACGGGCCAGCTCCCGGGTCGAAACCTGTTGGTCACCGTGCATGAGGATGATGAGAGGATTTTCCCGGTCGTCTTCCATGACCAGGGTCTTGATGATGGCATGTTCGGGAAAGCCGAGTTCCCGCGCGCAGACGGCAGTGCCGCCCTTGTCTTCGTAGGCATAGAGATGGGGGGTAAACTCAACTTTTTCGGCACGCAGAACGCGTATCGCCGGTGTCACGGGGAATTTATCTTTGGCCATGATTAATCCTCATTTGAAAACTCTTCAGGTTAACAGGCTGAAGTCTGAAGGGAAACCACCAGCGAAGCCCCCGAACTGAACCCATTGTACAGGCACTACTCCAGAAGGCACTCGTCACAGGCATCAAAGATTTTGCAGTACTTCAGCTCTCAGCCCTCAGTCTTCAGTCTTCAACCTAAACTACTGAGTAGTTTCATCTCTGAAATACAAAAAAAGCCCCTCGGAATCAGGGGCTTTTTGCGGCTCGTAAAGAGCCATCAACATTTTTCCACGTTTGCCGCCTGAGGACCTTTCGCGCCCTTGACGACATCAAAGGTCACCGGCTGACCTTCCGCGAGACTCTTGAAACCATCTCCCTGAATGGAAGAGTAGTGCACAAAGACGTCTTCGCCGTTGTCCTGCTCGATAAAACCGAACCCCTTGCTGTCGTTGAACCACTTCACCACACCCTTGACCATGCTGCCCCTCCTGTTAGTTGCGCGTGTTGCACAAGCGGCCCGCTCCGGCGGACCGCCGACTATCATGGAGCCCTTCATACAGCGACTTCAGAGGATCAGGCAAAAGGGCTCAGTGTTGTTGACGGTTACGCGGTACGATCAGTCTGATCGGTGCCCTGCTCTTCCTGTAAAGCAGCATGGGCCGCGGCAAGACGGGCGATCGGCACCCGGAAGGGCGAGCAGGAGACATAATCGAGCCCGACCTTGTGGCAGAAGATCACCGAAGCGGGATCACCGCCATGCTCACCGCAGATCCCTATTTTCAGGTCCTTGCGTGTTGAACGGCCCTTCTCGCTCCCGATCTTCACCAGTTGGCCGACGCCTTCCTGGTCAAGGGAGACGAACGGGTCTTCGCTGAGAATACCCTTTTCCACGTAGAACGGCAGGAATTTGCCGGCGTCATCACGGGACAGGCCGAAGGTTGTCTGGGTCAGGTCATTGGTACCGAAGGAAAAGAATTCCGCTTCCTGGGCAATCTGATCGGCAACGAGCGCCGCCCGCGGCAGTTCGATCATGGTCCCGATCAGGTATTTCACCTTCACCCCATACTGCTCCATGACCTCGTCGCAGATCCGGACGGCATTGGCCCTGAGGCTGGCCAATTCTGCCTTGACGGCAACCAGCGGGATCATGATTTCCGGAACTATGGTGAAGCCTTCGTTTTTATTCAGTTCGCAGGCGGCTTCCATGATCGCCTGGACCTGCATGTCATAAATTTCCGGAAAGGTAACACCCAGACGGCAGCCGCGATGTCCGAGCATTGGGTTGAATTCATGGAGATATTCGACCTTGTGCTTCAGTTTATCGACGCTGACGCCCATGGTCTGGGAAAGGGCTGCGATGTCCTTTTCCTCCTGGGGGAGGAATTCGTGGAGGGGCGGATCAAGCAGACGGATGGTAACCGGGAGTCCTTTCATTTCGCGGAAGATACCGATAAAATCGCCCTTCTGCATCGGCAGAATCTTTGCCAGGGCCTTTTTACGGCCTTCAACGTCGTCGGCCAGAATCATCTCGCGCACAGCGGCAATGCGATCCGCTTCGAAGAACATGTGCTCGGTACGGGTGAGGCCGATGCCTTCAGCACCGAATTCGCGCGCCGTGCGGGCATCCTTCGGGGTGTCGGCATTGGCGCGGACGCCAAGCCTGCGGTAGGTATCCACCCAGTCCATGATGGTTTTGAAGTCACCGGTAAGCTGCGGCGGGACGGTGGACACCTGGCCCAGCATGACTTCGCCGGTGCTGCCGTCGAGGGTGATGGTATCACCCTTACTCACGGTTGTGCCATTGACGCTAAATTCGTTTGCCGCGTAATCGACCTTGATTTCACCGCAGCCGGCAACGCAGCACTTACCCATTCCACGGGCAACAACCGCTGCATGGGAAGTCATGCCGCCGCGGGCGGTGAGGATGCCCTGCGCGGCATTCATGCCGTGAATATCTTCCGGGCTGGTCTCGACCCGGACCAGAATCACCTTGAGACCGAGCTTCGCGGCCGCTTCGGCTTCGTCCGCCGTAAAGACGACACTGCCACTGGCGGCGCCGGGTGAGGCAGGCAGGCCCTTGGCGATCACGGTGCGGGCTGCCTTCGGGTCTAGAGAAGGATGGAGGAGCTTGTCGAGCTGATCCGGGGACACACGCAAAACCGCGGTCTTTTCGTCGATCAGCCCTTCCCTCACCATGTCAACGGCGATCTTGATGGAGGCCAGCGAGGTGCGCTTGCCGTTCCGGGTCTGCAGCATGAAGAGCTTGCCCTTTTCGATGGTGAACTCGATGTCCTGCATGTCCTTGTAATGCTTCTCGAGGATATCGCGGATTGCCACCAGCTGCTGGTAGCACTCGGGAAGCACTTCCTCCATGGAGGGCAGGTCGCCGTCCTTATGCTTGGCGCGGTTAATCGGCTGCGGAGTCCGGATGCCGGCAACAACGTCCTCGCCCTGGGCGTTTACCAGGTACTCGCCATAGAAGTAGTTTTCTCCGGTTGACGGATCGCGGGTAAAGGCAACGCCGGTTGCGCAGTCATTGCCCATATTGCCGAAGACCATGGCCTGGATGTTGACCGCGGTGCCCCAGTCGGCCGGGATATTGTGCAATCTGCGGTAAGTAATGGCCCGCTGATTCATCCAGGAACCGAAGACCGCGCCGACCGCGCCCCAGATCTGCTCCTGGGGATCGTCGGGGAATTCGCGTCCAAGGACTTCCTTGATTTTCGCCTTGTATTTCCCGACCAGATCTTTCCAGTCTTCAGCGGTAAGATCGGTATCCAAGTGGACCGATTTCTCTTCCTTTTTCTGCTCCAGAAGCTCCTCGAGAACGGAACCGCTCATGCCCATAACAACGTTGGAGTACATCTGAATGAAACGACGATAGGCGTCATAGGCAAAACGCTCATCACCGCTCTGCTTGATGATGCCCTGGACAGTGATGTCGTTCAGGCCGAGGTTGAGGACCGTATCCATCATACCGGGCATGGAAGCGCGAGCCCCGGAGCGGACCGAAAGGAGCAGAGGATTGTCAGGGCTGCCGAATTTCTTGCCGAGGAGCTCCTCCACCTTGCGGATATTGGCATCCACCTCATCCTTCAGGCTAGCGGGATAGGTATTGTTGTTTTTGTAGAACTCCGTGCAGACCTCGGTCGTGATGGTAAAACCAGGCGGAACGGGAAGTCCGATGCTCGTCATCTCAGCCAGGTTGGCCCCCTTGCCGCCAAGCAGGGCTTTCATTTCGGTTGCACCGTCAGCCGAGCCGTTCCCGAAAAAGTAGACATATTTCGCCGCCATGCCAATCCTCCTCTATACTTTTCTAATAAGTGTATTTGTATTTTTTTTATTCTGCTACTCGTA
>JAJZQA010000100.1 GCA_021810985.1 Deltaproteobacteria bacterium | reverse complement strand
GTAACTTCAAAATTCTGACCGACTTCTTCCAGGGTATGATCGCTTTTCTCGCCGATGCCGAAACGCATCCGTAAAACCTTTTCCTCTCGAGGCGTCAAACTGGAAAGAACCCGGGCCGTCTGCTCGGAAAGATTTGCCTTGATAACGGCCTCCAAGGGAGACACAACGCCCTTGTCTTCGATAAAATCACCGAGATGCGAATCTTCTTCTTCCCCAATCGGAGTCTCCAGGGAGATCGGCTCCTTGGCAATCTTCAGGACCTTGCGAACTTTATCTAGCGGCAGGCTCATGCGCTCAGCAATTTCCTCGGGCGACGGCTCGCGCCCGATCTCCTGGACGAGTTGCCGGCTGGTACGAATAAGCTTGTTAATCGTCTCAATCATGTGAACCGGGATCCTGATCGTTCTGGCCTGATCGGCGATGGCCCTGGTTATTGCCTGACGAATCCACCAGGTGGCGTACGTTGAGAACTTGTAGCCCCGCTGATATTCAAACTTGTCAACCGCCTTCATCAGGCCGATATTCCCCTCCTGAATGAGGTCAAGAAATTGCAGTCCGCGGTTGGTATATTTTTTTGCAATTGAAACGACGAGCCGCAGATTCGCTTCAACAAGTTCGGACTTGGCATCCTTGGATTTTCTTTCACCCTCTTCAATACCCTTGATTTCTTTCGCCAATTCAACGGCAAGAAAGCCTGAATCCTGCTCGATTTTTTCCAGTTTCTTTTGCGCCGACCGTAGCTTTTTCTCCATTTTCAAGGCTTCTTCCGCCGAAGAAGAGAGGCGCGCCAGGAATTTTGTTCGAGCCGCTTCGTTATCGCGTGTCTCGTGACAAAGAATCGTCAATTCTTCTACGGGAATACTAGAATCGCTGCTCACTTCATGAATTTCAGCCATAATCCGATCGACCTTGAGGGAAAGCTGCTTGAGCCGCAGGGCTATCCGTTCGATGTGCCGATCTTTGAGCCGCAAAGATTTCAATAGATCCGAAGTCTTGGTTTTGAGGTCCAGCAACTCCTGGCTAAGCCGTTCCCGCTCGGCGTCAGCCTGGGTGTCATGGAGGGCGCTCTGCAGATTTTCCATATTCGCATCACAGGTTCTGATATCATTAATCATGGAAAGCAGGCGGGTTTTCTGAACGTCCTCTTCATCCTCTTCGAGTTCCTCTTCTTCAACCTCTTTGCTGATATCAGCGGCATTAATCTGAAAGTTCTCGAGCATGTCACCAAGAGCTATCACCTCTTTGACGGTAATAGGGGTGTTATAAATGACCCGTGCCACGTCTCGATCGCCTTCCTCGATACGCTTTGCTATTTCAACTTCGCCTTCGCGGGTAAGGAGCGATACTGACCCCATTTCACGCAAGTACATACGGACCGGATCACTGGTTCTGCCTAAAACTCCAGGCTCGAACTCTACCTCTTCCTGCTCACCTTCCAGTTCCTCTTCCTCTTCGAGATCCAGCTTGACCTTAGGAATCTTGACTTTCTGGGCCGAATCGACAACCTCGATATCCATTTCGCCAAACATGCTCATCACATCATCAATCTGATCCGAGGAAACAATATCAGGGGGAAGCAAATCGTTAACCTCATCATAGGTCAGAAAACCCTTTTCCTTCCCTAAATCGATCAACTGCTTCACTTCATCCAAACTCTTTTTTGCCATCCAGTTCACCTCGTCTTCAAGACAATCAAATCTATGGTATCAAATAGTTTACTTCAGAAGGGACTTCTTCGCACGTAAAGAGTCTATCCGCCGCAGGAGCTCGTGATAGGACTCGCTATCAGGATCAGCCTGTGCCAGCTTGAGACCGAGTTCCTTTATCTGCAGCAAGGCGATCCGGTCCAATGTACGCCGACACTGATCGAAAGCCTTGCGCACGTCCATATCTTCAAGATGTTCCTCTGAAATAAACAGTGATGCCAAACGGCTTCGCTCTTCGGAAGAATTTACCGAATCGAGAAGCTCCGACCAGTCTATACGCCTATTTTCCATTGCATGCCGGATGAGATTTTCCACCACCGGCAGCACTTCCGCACGAAATATTTGTGCCGGGCCAAACTCGGCAACCTGGCGGACAACTTCCGGGTACTTCCCCATGAGAGACAGAAGCATTTCCTCAGCACCCGCTGCGGACTTCTTCTGTTCCTTCACGGCACGAACAGGGGAACGAGAAGTTTCCTCTTTGCCCATTTTTCTGCGGACGTCGTTCTCTTGAATTCCAAGAAAACGAGCTATCTCCCTGATATAGAGGTCTTTTTCTACCGCATCGGCAATTTTCTGAAGTCGCGGCGCCAGTTCTTCCAGCACCTTCACCTTCCCCTCAACGCTGCCGAGATCCTCCTGAGCGCAAAGGTCTCTGAAAAAAAACTCGAACACGGGCAAGGCAGCCGACACCAAATCCTCGAAAGCCGTAACACCGAATTTTTCGAGAAAGGAATCCGGATCTTCCCCGGCAGGCATCTGTACGACACGCGCAGGGAAATCCTCCCGAAGGAAATTTTCCATCGAGCGCAAGGTCGCTTTTTTGCCGGCATTGTCCGCGTCAAACAGGAGATACACTTTGCCGACAAAACGCCGGATGAGTTTCAGGTGAGCATCAGTCAGAGCGGTGCCACAGGTTGCCACCACGTTGCGCACACCAGCCCGATACAGCGCCAGATGATCGAAATATCCTTCGACAATGAAGACATCACCTTTTTCACGCATGGCCTGTTTGGCCATCCCAAGTCCGAAAAGGACTTCACTCTTGTGATAAACCGGCGACTCCGGAGAGTTCAGATATTTGGGCAGAGAATCATCGAGGACTCTTCCGCCGAAACCGATAATACGCCCATGGATATCCTTGATCGGAAACAGGAGACGATTCCGGAAACCGTCATAGTACCCGCCCCGCTCCCGGATCTTGACCAGGCCGACCTTTTCCGCTGTGGCCAGAGGGAATTTTTTCCGCTCCAAATACCGTGTCAGCGTATCCCAGGATTCCGGGGCAAAGCCAAGCCCATAGGACCGTGCCAACGCCAGATCAACCCCGCGATTTTCCAGATACGCCCGGCAGGCTGCTCCGGCAACTCCCTCCTGCAGCAGATTTTCATAGAACTTTCCGGCAATTTCATGGACTTCGTAGAGGACTTCTTTCTCGTCACGAAGGCGTTTTTCCGCTGCAGGCAACGGGCGCTCCGGAATTACCACGCCAGTTCTGCGAGCCAGAAACTTTACCGCCTCCGGAAAGGAAAGGCCTTCCATCCGCATGATAAAACTGATTGCATCACCGCCGACGCCACAGCCGAAACAGTGATAAATTCCTTTTGCCGTGTTCACATTAAATGATGGGGTTTTCTCTGAATGAAACGGACAAAGTCCAAGATAGTTGACACCGGATTTTTTCAGCGCGACATAGTCTGAAATCACCTCCAGTATACCCGCCCTTTCGCGGATTTCCCGGATTATTTCGTCAGGAATCATCAAAGATTGTACCCACTCATGAGGTTCTACCCGAAGAAAAGTGCCGCCGATCGCGCACGGCCGGAACCCCATCCCGGGAATCTGGACTTTTTTCGTCACCCGACCCGGCTTTCCACCAGGAGAAGATCTCTCGTCCACAGACCAGGAAAGGTCGAGCGGAAGCGGACTTCTCAATTGATGCGCCGAGTTTCCGCGGGGCAGACTTGGCCGTCCCCAGAGAAAACAGTATGCACAACAGCAAAGAACCCTGCAGAATTCCCAGAAAAACCCCGCCAACACGATTCACACTGCCTAGAAAAACAACTTTGAGCAGCATGGTCGTCAGATAACCCAGAAGATAGAAAAACAGACCGAGCGCCAGAAAGATGAGCCCAAAGGAAAGGAAAAGGGTAATGGTATGGGAAAAGTGACTATGGGACTGAAGTACTCCCGCAAATTGCCGGTAGTAGGTTATTGCAGCCCATCCTCCGACAATAAGCCCCAAAAGGGAACAAACCTCCCTGACAAGCCCTTTCATGAATCCTTTTACCGCAAATATCAGTAAAACAACCCAGATCAGGATATCAACGAGGTTCATTCCGCACTCTCTGGTATGGTCATAAAGTAAAAGTAGGGGCAAATCATCAGATCGCCCCCACCATTCACCTGCCTATTTGAATACAATTTGGAGAGGAGCTCAATAAATGCTCGTTCCACTGCACCATATCCTCTCCAGAAAAGTTCTTACTAACAACGGCGGATTACTAATCGACGATTTTCCGCTGTTTCTTCAACGCCCTCTTGCGAGCGGCAATGGCCTTCTTTTTCTTCTTGATGCTTGGCTTTTCGTAATGCTCACGCTTCCGAACTTCAGAAAGAATCCCTGCTTTTTCGCATTGCTTCTTAAATCGCTTCAGCGCAATTTCAAATGATTCGGTCTCCTTTACCCTTACTCCCGGCATCCATATTCCCCTCCCCTCTATATTAAAATTTTTGGTGTTTATATGAAGAGCTTAAGCCGTTGACAGGGGGTGGTAGTGTAAAGACTAGACATAATAACATTCGATGCCCTCTTGTCAAGCAAAAACTGGCAAAATTCTTTTTCACAACTTTTCAGGCACCGCGAGATTCCTTTTCGACAATTCCGGAAAGTCCGAAGCGGCGACGCAATTCACTGTACATTTCTTCCGGATCGATATCGTAGTAGGAAAAAAGCACCAGAAGATGATAGAGCAGATCGGCCGCTTCATAGACAATCTCATCCCGCTTGCCGCCCTTGCCGGCAATGACCAGTTCGACCGCCTCTTCCCCGGTTTTTTTGAGAATCGTATCGAGACCCTTCTGAAAAAGAGAGGCAGTGTAGGACTTCTCGGCAGAGCCGTTTTTACGCTCCTGAATTACCTGGAACAAGAGTTCCAGAACGGCACTCCGCGCTTCCTGCCCGGCCGTCGTTTTCTCCACACCGCTCATAACCGCACCGCGACATTTCTCCGACGGAGATATTCCTTGGCCTCTCCGATCGTATATTCACGATAGTGAAAGATGGATGCAGCCAGACAGGCACTAGCTCCGGCCGTGACAAAACCATCATAGAGATGCTCCAGGTTACCGACGCCACCAGAAGCAATAACAGGAATGGAAACCGCGTCGACCACATTCCGGGTCAAGGGGAGGTCATAGCCGTCTTTTGTCCCGTCGCAATCCATACTGGTCAGGAGTATTTCACCAGCCCCGTACTCCTCCATCCGCTGCGCCCATTCGATCGCGTCGATCCCGGTGGCATTCCGGCCGCCATGGGTATACACCTCCCAGCGGTCTTCTCCCGGAACGCGCCGGGCATCGATGGCAACCACGGTGCATTGCGAACCGAAGCGCTCCGCGGACTCCTGCACAAACTCAGGACGGTGAACTGCAGCGGTATTGATGGAAACCTTGTCCGCCCCGGCATTCAGCAGCCGGCGGATATCATCCACGGTCCTGACCCCGCCCCCAACGGTAAGCGGCATAAAAACCCGCTCCGCCGTGCGGCGTACCACATCGATGATGATTTCCCGTTGATCGGAAGAAGCGGTAATATCCAGAAAAGTAAGTTCGTCGGCACCCTGCCGGTCATACATCTCGGCAATTTCCACCGGATCGCCGGCGTCTCGCAGTTCCAGAAACTGGACACCTTTGACAACCCGGCCACCTTTTACGTCAAGACAGGGAATAATTCGTTTTGTTAGCATCCTGTAGCTCCGCTTGACACCTTCCGGCCCTTGGTGAGGGCAACTGCATCGGCCAGACGAATAGCCCCGGTATAGATCGCTTTGCCGGTAATAACCCCGACCACACCACTTTCCTCGATAGCCATCAAGGCTTCGATATCGGCCATTTTCGAAACGCCCCCGGAAGCGATGATCGGGATGGCAACTGCTTCAGCAAGGGCCCGCGTGGCATCAATGTTCGGCCCGATCAGCATTCCGTCACGGCTGATATCGGTATAAATGACCGCCGCAACGCCAAAACCCTCAAATTTCTTTGCCAGTTCACGGGCACTGATATCGGTAACCTCGGCCCAGCCCTGCACGGCGACCAGACCATCCTTGGCATCAATGCCAACGACAATTCGATCGGGAAATAGCCGGCAGGCTTCTTTGACCAGCTCCGGGTTTCTCTGTGCGGCGGTGCCGAGAATTACCCTGTTAATTCCCAGGGAGAGATACGCCTCAATGGTCTGAATATCGCGAATCCCCCCTCCCAGTTGGGTCGGGATGGAAACGGAGCGGACAATTTCCTCGATGGAGGAGCGATTCTTCGGTTCGCCGGCAAAGGCGCCATTGAGATCGACCAAATGCAGGAGCTCCGCACCTTGATTCTGCCAGGTCAGGGCCTGTTCCGCGGGACTGTCGCAAAACACCGTGTCCCGCTCCATCAGCCCCTGCTCCAGACGGACACACTGTCCATCCTTCAAATCTATTGCCGGAATTACGATCATTTCATCTCTCCAAAATTCTTCAGAATTGCCAGTCCCTTCTCTTGGGACTTCTCGGGGTGAAACTGGGTTGCAACGATATTGTCTTTCCAGATTGAAGAACAGAATTCAATGCCGTAATCCGTGGTTGTCGCAATAATCGTGGCATCCTCCGGCTGCACGTAATAGGAGTGGACAAAATAGAAATTTGTCCCGTCAGGAATGCCGGAAAAGGCCGGAGGGCATCGCTTCACGGTGAGCTGGTTCCAGCCCATGTGCGGAACCTTCAACTCTTCTTCACCCGCCGTCATGCCTTCGGGAAAACGCAGCACCCTGCCGGGAATCACATCTAACCCCTGGTGAAGCCCGAACTCCTCACTTTCGGTAAAGAGCAACTGCAGTCCCAGGCAAATACCGAGAAAAGGACGCCCGTCCCTGATCACCTTCAGGATCGGCTCGATAAAACCACCCTGCTCAAGATTAGTCATACAATCCCGAAAGGCGCCGACACCGGGAAGAACAACCCGGTCCGCCTCCACTACAACCTTCGGATCATCGGTCACCACCGCATCGAAGCCAACTTTTTCAAAGGCTTTCTGAACAGAGCGAAGGTTTCCCATCCCATAATCAATTATCGCTATCATGTGTATCCCGCTGCACTGGCAAAGGGGGCAAACAACCCTCGCCTCGCGTTTCTTATCTTGTAGGTATCACTGGTACCACCCGCACTACCAGGTGTGAAGGGAAGGTGCAGGAAATTCTTTGAACTACAAAGCACCCTTGGTTGACATGACCCCGGAAATCCGCGGATCAAGCTCCGTCGCCTCGTCGAGGGCCCGGGCAAAGGCCTTGAAACATGCCTCGACGATATGGTGAGTATTTTCTCCGTAGACCAGGTTGAGATGGAGATTCAGACAGGCGGTATTGGTTACGGCCTGGAAAAATTCCCGCACCAGCTCGACATCGAATTCACCGATTTTTACTTTTGGCAGCGGAACATTGAAGCAGAGGTAAGGCCGCCCCGACAGGTCAATGGTTACCGTTGCAAGAGTCTCATCCATGGGGACCGTAGCATGACCATAGCGACGAATCCCGGCCTTGTCACCCAACGCCCTTTTCAAAGCCTCGCCAAGGACAATACCAATATCCTCCACCGTGTGATGGAAGTCGATATCTATATCCCCCTGGGCCTCAACCTGAAGATCAAACAGGCCATGCCGGCTAAACAGATCGAGCATGTGGTCGAGAAATGGTACCGAGGTGCAGATCTTGGAGTCACCGGTTCCATCAAGTCCGAGGGATAAGCGGATCCGCGTCTCTTTTGTCACCCTTTCCACTACGGCGGTTCTTGGCATGGGAGCCTCCTTGAAATATCAGCCGATTTCCTCGATGGCAGCGGCCGTGATTTCCATCTCTTCGCGGGTGCCTATGGTGATGCGCAGTCCCGGCGAAAGTAACGGGTCAGAAAAATGGCGAACCAGGATTTTACGCTGGAACAGCCCCTCATACACGCGTCGGCCATTCCGGTCTGGCGGCACGGCAAAGACGTAGTTGCCATGGGAAGGGATAACTTCATAACCGAATTGTCGCAGCCGCTCGGAAAACGCGTCCCGGGTCTCGCGCACCTTCCGGATACAGTCCCGGAAATAGTCCTGATCGGAAAGAGCCGCGCAGCAGGCGGCCTGGGCCAAGCGATCGAGGTTGTAGTGGTCACGGATCTTGTCCAGGGCCGCGATGATTTTCGGCCGGGCTACCGCCAGCCCCAGGCGCATCCCGGCAAGGGAGTAGCTCTTGGACAGGGTGCGGGTCACCACTACGTTTTCGTATTTCCTGACCAGTTCCAATGCATTCTCGTCGGCAAAATCGACATAGGCCTCATCGGCGACGAGAATCCCGGCACAGCGCTGTGCCAGCTCCTCGATATACGCGAGGGGGAATGCAAACCCAAGTGGTGCGTTCGGCGTGGTAAGGAAGAAGATCTTG
>JAJZQA010000099.1 GCA_021810985.1 Deltaproteobacteria bacterium | reverse complement strand
CCTGTTATGGTTTGCAGGATATCATAAGTCGTGAGAAAACTGAACCAGTTTCTACGAAATATTTTAACAAATACACCATGTTACGTTTCCGGATGGAAACTAGCTCATTATACTTTTCATGTAAAGGAGAAGATGCCATGTATCTGAACCCGAATAGTGCCCTTTCCAACTCGGAGAAATACGCAAAAATGGGAGGTTGGGCTCACCAGCCATGAGTAAGACACGATACACGCCAAGCGAAGTGCGACCATTATTGGCGGAAGATAACTCCGGAAAGCAGGCAGACTGAAAGAGCATTCGAGGTCGATACCGGAAGAGATATAGGGGGAAATTTCAGGAATGAAGCGGGCACGGCCCCGGAATTCCCGCAACCAGAGCTGCCCCTTATCAGCGGATATCCGGGAATTCGCGGAAAATGTCCTTTTTCAAACCAGTGACTACAAACGAAACGGACCCTCGCAGATGGTCCGCTCCAGCGGCCGGCGATCATTGGGCGTTTCGATCGCCTGGAGCTTATCCGGGAGGGATTCCGGTGCGCCCGGTTTTCCCACGGCCACCATCGCCTCCACCTGATATTCGTTCGGAATCTCCAGCGCCGTCTTTGCCCGCTCGTAGTCAAAGCCCTGCATGCCGTGAACGACATAGCCGCGCAGAGTCCCTTGCAAGGCCAGATTCTCCCAGGCCGCGCCTGTATCGAACGAGTGGGTACGGGCCGGCTTGCCGTTATGATCGAAGGTCGTCTTCGAGATGAAGACGAGCAATGCCGCCGCTTTGCTCGCCCAAACCTGATTCGTTTCAACCAGCAGGCTCAAGAACAGGGGCCAATGCGCGCTGTCACGGCGAGCGAAGAGGATACGCCACGGTTGATTATTGTATGAGGACGGCGCCCAGCGTGCGGCCTCGAAAAGAACCAACAGCTCTTCCCGGGTGAGCGCTTCGCCTGTCATGGCCCGCGGCGACCAGCGGTCGAGAAAAAGCTTTTCGATCGAATGAGCGGCCTGGCGTTTCTCGCTTCCTTGCATCATCTGTGTCCCCTCCTCCGGAATTACCTCACACCTGTTACTGCTTTTTGCCTGTCTCCGCGCACTTGTCGTAGCGCACCTGCCAATCGCCGTTCTGATCACGCATCTCGGCAAAGGCCGAGGCGCCCTTTGTCCACCAGACCAGCTCCCGATCATCGGAATATCGCACCCCGGAACCCGAAAGGACCTGCGGCAGCGTATACTCCTTGCCGTCCGAAAGCTGCACCTTGACGAAATCGAGGCTCTTGTCGGAGAGCGAATAGTAGCGCGCAACTAGCTGCACACCGTCCTCGCAGTGATAGGTAATGGCTTCGCCGCCGGTCACCGTCAGTTTTTGTGCTTCTCCCGCTGCACAGCTGCAGGCAGCGGCAAGGATGATCGCGCAACAGAGTATTCCTATACTTTTTCTTCGCATGGCAAGATTTCCTTTGTTTTTCTTTGGGATTATAGCAACGTTGTCACGGTGACAAGTAAAACCAGCTCTGCTCGCTAACACTTTGGTGAACCTGACTGGTCGTCAGGGTTCAGTTTGTTCTGTTTTTCCGAGATTTTCCTCAACTCTGAGCCTGACGATCTGCCTGATCAATTCTGCCGGCAATGGTTGCTCAATCGGGAATTGCACTGAACCTTTGGCACTTTTATACCCTTTCAATTCTTCTGTGAATGTCGATATGGCGGCAGCCCCGGGATAAAAGCCGATATGCTTTGCATATCCGGCAAAATGAACCAAATTCCCCTGCAAATAAAAGGTGGGTATTCCATAGGAAATTTTTTCCGTGGCCACGGGTGCCACCGACCTGATTATGCTCCGCATTTCCTGCAATTTTTCCTGAATGTGCTGAGGAAAACCGCTGATATACCTGTCCACCGATGAAACATCGCCTTCTGTTGTTTCCTGAACAGGCGCTGCCTTCTTCCGGAACGCAACATTCAACAAGGACATTTCATGCTCTATCGCTTTCAAGGCGTTTGGTCCGATTCCGTGTAACTCCGAGATCAGTTCCTTTTCATACCGCGACAATTCTTCAATCTCGGAAATACCTAACGTCTGCAGTGCTCTCCGGGCAGGACTGGCCAGTTTGGCGAATAAAACTTCTATGTTCATCTACCATCCTTTCTTTCACCAGCGCAGCACGATCGGAAAGTTTCAGCGGCAACCGGAGACCGTTCGCTGAAACCTTGGGTCAGGTATCTCTCACTCCGCAACTTCCATCAGGTAGGAAGTCAGCTGCTTGATCTTCGCCTCCTGCATTACGAAAACATCGCAGAATACGGCATGCAAAACGCCGCCATCTCGCCGCGCGGCGTGCACGATGCCTTCAGCAACGACAATGTTGTGCTCTTCCGTCAGGCGAGTGATTTGTATCGTGGGGCTTCCGACGAAAGCGTCATTCTCGATTTCTTTATCGAAGGCTTCTTTTCCTCTCAGATGAAACACCCCCGGCAGCAGCCATTCAACATCATCCGTGAGACAGGACAATATTTTCCCGTGATCAGTCCTGGTGAAAGCATCCATGTATCTCTGGACCGTCAGCTTATTTTGGCTCATGGCTCGACCTTTGCGAATTTTAGATGGCATACTGATGGCCGTGGCGGACGTTGCGCTTTTGATGAGTATAGCAAGGATACAGGGCCTGTCGAACAGGCTGTTAAAATTGCCGTTTTTCAATCGTATCAGAGGAAACGTATCCTTTTTCCAGGCATCTCTCCCCTGCTACGCCCGGACGCGAAGTTACTCAAGGTGCAGTGATTATTGACGATGGCGGAATTGGAAAGGTAGTGTAGAATGTAGGAACCTTGCACATTATAAGCGTGAGAACCGCTGCCACAGGCAGGCCGGTTATGGAGGATAGTCCGATGGGTATCCCGGAAGAGGTATTGCGCAACCTCTATGATAACATGATGGATGCCTTTGGCGGCGTGGACATGAGCGGCAGAATCGTGATGTGCAATGAGCTCTTCTGTAACCTGCTCGGTTACAGCCGCGAGGAACTGCTCTCCATGAGCTATACCGACCTTACTCCAGAAAAATGGCACCAGTTCGAGGCCGATATTGTCCGGGAGCAGGTCCTTGTCAGGGGCTATTCTGACATCTACGAAAAGGAGTATCGGCGACGGGACGGCGTAATTTTCCCCGTTGAATTGCGGACATGCCTGCATCGCGACGCTACGGGATCTCCCCGCGGTATGTGGGCCATCGTTCGCGACATCAGTGAACGGAAACGGTTGGAAGAGGCGCTGCGTGCCAGTGAAGAACGCTACCGGGCCGTGGTGGAGGACCAGACCGAGGTCATTTGCCGCTTTCTGGCCGACGGTACCATCACCTTCGTTAATGACGTCTATTGCCGTTTCTTCGGCAAGACCCGCGAGGGATTAGTGGGGGACAAGTGGCAGCCGAATGCGTTTGAACCGGACGTCCTTTTGATTGAAGAGCAACTCCGCGAGCTCTCGCCGGAAAATCCTCTCATGTTCATTGAAAATCGGGTGTATTCCGGCCTGGGACATTTGCACTGGATGCAGTTCGTCAACCGTGGTTTTTTCGACCAGGAGGGGAAACTCATAGAAATCCAGTCGGTCGGCCGCGACATAACGGAACGCAGGCGGGCCGAGCAGCATCTCTCTCTCATGAACTTCGCCCTCAACATGGTGCATGAGGAGGCATACCTCTTTAACGATGCTGCCAATTTCCGTTACGTCAACGAAGAAGCCTGCCGGGCGCTCGGTTACAGCCAGGAGGAATTACTTGGTTTCAGTTTGGCGGACATCGACCCCGCCTTCCAGCCGGAGAAATGGCCTGAGCAGTGGCACAGACTCGTCAACCAGGGCGTTCTCACCTATGAATCCAGACACCGGACCAGGGACGGCCGCGAGTATCCGGTTGAGCTGAATGTCAGTTTTATCGAGTACGACGGACACGGCTACGGCCTCTATCTTGCCCGCGACATCACCGGGCGGAAGAGGCTCGAAGAGGAACGTCTCGAAACGGAACGCCGTCTGCAGCAGGCCAAAAAAATGGAAAGTCTCGGGGTGTTGGTAGGAGGCATCGCCCACGACTTCAACAATCGCCTGATGGTTATTCTGGGCAATCTGAATTTGGCCATCAGGAAACTTCCAGCCGAATCCGAGGTCCGCGATTGGCTCAGCCAGGCTGAGCTGGTCAGCCAGCGTGCCGTTCCTCTGATCCGCCAGATGCTGGCCTATGCTGGCAAGGGGCTGCTTCAGCAGACGGAAATCGATCTGAACAGCATCATTCTCGAAGATGCGAACCTCTTCCTGAGCAAACTTGCCGAAACTGCCGAACTGGCAATCCGTACAGCTCCAGAGCTGCCCCCCATACAGGCTGACCGCGAACAAATCCAGCAGGTGATCATCAATCTGATAACCAATGCTTCCGAAGCGATGAACGACCTCCCCGGTACTATCACCCTGAGCACCGGGGTGATTGATTGCGACCAGGTCCTCCTTTCACGGAGCATCATCGATGAGATCCCGCCGCCGGGCCGATTTATTTATCTGGAAGTAACTGACACGGGTTGCGGCATGGATGAAGAGACCAAGCGGCGCCTCTTGGAACCATTCTTCACCACCAAGTTCCCGGGACGCGGTCTGGGAATGTCGGCGGTTATGGGGATCGTCCGCATGCACCGTGGCGCCATCCTGCTGGAAAGCGCACCTGACCGGGGAACAACCTTCCGGGTGCTGTTGCCCGCCAATCCCCCCGCTGACTCATCTCAAGAAGTAAAACCTGAACCAACGCCGCCAAATCATCCTTGATAAATCGCTGAAGATTTCCCGCGGTGGATCGCATCCTCCGGAGTAACTCGTCAGTCCGCGGTCATCCTCAGCGGTGCCTGGTTTATTTCAGGAATGCAGCGGAAACGGCCCCGGCATACGGGGCACGTCAGCGAGTGAAAAGTGCGCGACTGCCCAGGAAAGTATCTCAACACAGGAAGATTCTCGGAGAAACAACGGGGGTTTTTGACCAAGAAAGCGGAGAGAATCGAACAGCAGCAGGTGCCCTTCCCTCTCCAGGTCACGGCTAGCGGCAAGGGAAACGGCATTATCGCGCTTGCTGAGTTTTGCACCGCCGGGACCGGTTACCAGCGGGAGATGAAAATAGTACGGTTCGGCATAACCAAGAAGCCGCTGTAGATGGATCTGCCGGGGTGTGGAGGAAAGCAGGTCGGCGCCACGCACCACCTGGTTTACGCCCGACTCCGCATCATCAACTACCACCGCCAGCTGGTAGGCGAACAGGCCGTCCGCCCTTTTGACGACGAAATCGCCGCCCGTGGCGGCAAGATCCTGACAGACCTGCCCCAGCAGCCCATCCTGGAAGCAGATTGGCTCGTCACTTACCCGCACCCTTACGGAGCGGGCGCTTCTTCCGGGCGGCAAGCCATTTCTGCAAAGCCCCGGATAGACCGGACCTTCATCACCGGAATGAGGCGCCGTGGCAATCCGGGCGATTTCGGCCCGGGAACAGCCGCACGGGTAAACGCTGTCATCATTCAGGAGTCTCCCAAGTGCAGCGGCATAGGCAGCGCCGCGGCGGCTCTGCCAAAGGACCTCGCCATCCCACTGAAAGCCGAGAATTTCAAGGGTGCGGAGCATATCATCGGCAACTCCGGGCACCACCCGCGGGGTATCAAGATCTTCAATGCGCAGCAGCCACTGCCCCCCGCCCTGCCTGGCCAGCAGGTAACTGCCGAGGGCTGTTACCAGGGAGCCGAGATGCAGCGGGCCAGTGGGTGACGGGGCAAAGCGGCCGATTGTTGTTGGGCGAGTTGCGGTTGGCATAAAAAGCAGACTGTAGGTTTAGGGCTGAAATTTGTCTTCAGCCTTCATACCTTAAGCAAGAAACGAGCAGCAGTAATCCATCACTGTCTTCACCTTGATGGTAAAGCTGGAGTTCGCCGGCACCTCGAAAGCTTCGCCACCCTTGTACAAAGAGCGCTCCGCATATCCGCCGATGGAGACTTCCACATCACCGGCCAGCACTTCCATCAACTCGGCCGCCGCGGTGTTGAAGGTGTATTCGCCCGGCAGCATGACGCCGAGGGTCTTTTTGCTGCCATCGACAAAGAGGATCGTCCGGCTCGTTACCTTGCCGTCAAAGTAGACATTGGCCTTTTTTACTACCGTTACGTTCTTGAATTCAGACATCGGAATCCTCCCCTTATCCATTCCTGGTTACATCAAATCTTCCTTCGCCCCTTTATCTCAGGAAAAAAACCATACTTTCCGCCCCAGCATAAGGCATGTGCGCCATTGCGCTTCAACGTAAAGAAGCACGTGTGCGCCCAAGCCTTTCATCGCGAAGGAGCACGTGTGCGCCGAAGCGCTTCAGCGCGAAGGAGCGAGCGCTTCCCGAGCCAATTTGAGAGATATCTTGCGACTCGCCGACAAGGCATAGCGGCTGATTTTCTCCAGAGCATCGAGCAGCGAGGGAACATCCCGGCGAACATTCTTCAGAATATATTCCGCCACATCACCGGGCAGAATCACCTGCCGGTCCTCGGCGAGCTTGGCGAGAATCATGCGACGGGATTCGTCATCGGTGATATCCATCCCCGCCACCAGCCCCCAAAGCAAGCGGGAAATCAGGTGATCGTCCAGGTTGGGTAGTTCCTTGGGCGGATAGAGGCCGGTGACCAGAATCTTCTTGCCGGAACCGTAGAAATCGTTGAAAAGCTGCCAGACCTCGACCCGGATGCCGGCGTTATCCGGAATCAGGTGAATGTCGTCAATCAGCAAGGCAGGTGCGCCGGCAAAGCGCTCCCGGAGGAGCGAGGCGCCCTCTTGCGGGGAATTACCCTGGTAGAGCTGGTCGATATCCCGGAAGGAAAGACAGGGTGCCGATTGACCGGACTGAAAGGAAAGCAGGCTGCCGACCGAGGCCAGGAGATGGGTTTTGCCGCAGCCGGACGGGCCATAGAGATAGAGGAGACTTTCGTTTCCGGCGCCGTCGGCCAGCTGCCGGGCAAAATGATAGGCGGCACGATTGCCGGTGCAGACGACAAAGTTCTCGAAAGTGTAACGCGTTTGCGGTGGAAAATCGAAGACCAGCTGCATGGCTAGAAAAGTTTCCCCTGGGGTGATTCCGGAACCGGACGCTCGAAGTGGAGATAGGCCGCCCGCGTGGCCATCCGGCCGCGGGGCGTGCGGTTGAGAAATCCGTTCTGGATCAGGTACGGCTCGTAGACGTCCTCGATGGTGTCGCTTTCCTCGCAGATCGCCGCGGCCAGCGTGTCCAGCCCCACCGGCCCGCCGGAAAACTTGTCGATGATGGTGAGCATGATCAGCCGGTCCATGGGATCGAAGCCGCGCTCGTCGATCTCCAGCAGCAGCAGGGCATCGTGGGCCACCTGGCGGGTAATGACCCCGTCGGCGCGCACCTGGGCAAAATCCCGCACCCGCCGCAACAGCCGGTTCGCGATCCGGGGAGTGCCGCGGCTGCGGCGTGCCATCTCGGCGGCGCCATCCGGTTCGATTTCGATGCCAAGAATTCTGGCGGATCGGGTCACGATCGTGGACAGTTCCTGCTCGTTGTAGAATTCCAGGCGAGAAACAACACCAAAACGGTCACGCAAGGGCGAAGAAAGCAGTCCGGCCCGGGTGGTGGCGCCGACCAGGGTGAATTTCGGCAGATCCAGTTTGATGGTCCGGGCGCTCGGTCCCTGGCCGATGATGATATCCAGCTGGTAATCCTCCATGGCCGGATAGAGGATCTCCTCCACCACATGGGAAAGGCGGTGGATTTCATCGATAAAGAGCACGTCGTGCTGTTCCAGATTGGTGAGGATGGCTGCCAGGTCGCCCGGACGCTCGATGACCGGTCCCGAGGTTGACTTGATGCTCACGCCCATCTCGGCGGCAATGATGTTCGCCAACGTGGTCTTGCCGAGACCCGGCGGACCGCAGAGCAGCACGTGATCCAGCGCCTCGCCGCGCCCGCGGGCCGCGTCGATGAACAGCTGGAGATTTCCCTTGGCCTTCTGCTGCCCGACATATTCTTCCAGGGCGCGGGGACGCAGCGAGGATTCAAAGAGAACATCGTCTTCGGTTGTCTGTGGTGCGATAATTCGAGTCATTAGAAAACCAGTGTTCAGTGAAAGGTGATCAGTGATTGGTTAACAGTAAATAGTGAGTACAGACCAGGCTCCTACTGTCCCCTGTTCCCGGTCCCCTGTTCCCTGCCTTACTTCATCAACGCTTTCAAAGCCTGTTTCAGCACCTGCTCCATGGAGTCGTCCGGGGAGATCTGCAGCTCGGCGAGGGCTTTTTTCACTACCGCCTCTTTGTAGCCGAGGTTGATCAGGGCCGAGGCGACATCTTCCTCGATGCCCGCCGCGGGAGCGAACGATTCGCCACCAGCGGCGCTGCCG
>JAJZQA010000098.1 GCA_021810985.1 Deltaproteobacteria bacterium | reverse complement strand
GGCGAGAAGGTCCGCGCTTCCGCCGGGGCTCAGGCGATGGGCGACGAATTCCCGATGGATGACGCAAGCGTGCTCCCGCCAGCCACTCCGGTGCACCCCACCCTTCTCCAGGAATAATCGGGCCGCCCACTGGGCGTATGACAGCCCCTCCGCCCCACCCCGGTGGAGCAGGTTCGTGTCCGGCAGCACCGCCATCAGGCTGAAGAAGCTTTGTATGATGGCAGCGGGGAAATCAGCCCCGCGGGCGAGGCTCTGCTCCAAAGCGGGCAACCCCGTTCCGAACAGATGGGGAAAACCGGTGGCAGCCTCGTGTCGTGCCCCTGTCACGCCGTACTGCCGGGAAGCAATCGTACCGTGGGTACAGGGCGTTTGTGGCGCACCCCGCAGAATATCCTCTCCCCAGTGCCGTTGAACCACATGGCCCAGGACGGGCCCATCAAGAGGTTGATTGACGCCCGCCAGAAGGCCGGCGGCAGCAGCCAGCAGCCCCAAGGCAAAGATTGCCCCCCGATGGGTGTTGACCCCGTTGGTGGCCTTCAGCATTCTGGACTCCGCCTGGATGCCGAGGCGCCGCAAATCGTCAAAGCCGACGCCGAGCATGCCGGCCATGGCTATTTCCCGGAAATAACCGCGCAGGGAAAAAAGGCTCCGCATGAAGGTCGCAGCATCCATGTCCTGATGGCTGCCGCTGTCGTACGGACTGACCAGGCCGGGCTTGGGATAGGCGGACAATTCCTGATGCAGCGCATGGAGGGCAGCCCGGGCAATCGGCTCGCAGGCGGATACCGCCGCCATGGGGAGCGGGGCGACACCGGGGTGATATGCCCCGGCAACATCTATTCCATGGTGAGCTGGCACCGACATGCTTCTCCTTTCTCGGGAAGAGTTCCCAGCAGATCCGCGACCGGGCGCAACGAGACGGACCGGTCCGACTTGACCAGGACCTTACCGCCTGATTGGAGCATCTCCCGCCACGCCACGGCACCGCCGTCAGCAAAGATAAATTCACCGTCAGCCTTGAGGCCATACCTGCTTTCCACCTCCTGGAGTGTGCGGAGCACGTGATCCAGTTGCCGCGCATTGCGCACGTGAAACAACAGGTCCACATCCGATTGCGCGGAAAGGTAGGTTTTGCCGGTGAGATGCTGCCAGGCCAGTGAACCGTACACCCCCGGCATCAGGCCAACGGCGCTGGAACTCATGATTATCCGGTGCAATGGCTCCTGCCATCGAGGCGGAGCGCTCGGCATTACCTGGCTGAGACTCAATGGCGGGCTTGCCTTGACCACCGTATCGCGGCACACTTCCAGGGATACCCGCATTCTCCCCTTGTCGGGTGAGAGCGGTATCCCCAGATGGAGCAGAGATGGACTGTCTTCCCGCCGCATGCGGACAACAGCGGGGAGGTCTTGACCTATCCACTCCTCAATCAGGGGCAATGTCTCCGGATTGATCCCGGATCGCAGCCCGACCCGCCAGCGCCGCGGGTCAAGCCAGACGAGGACGTGGCGTGAGAGATCGTCGCTGTCCTTCATTCATACCCTTTCGGTACAGACACGCCGGGCCACGGGATAGGCCAATACTCTCCCCTTTCTGTCCAGGCCGAGCCTGCTCCGGGTATCGGCGCCGGCCTTCCGCGTGAGGGCTGCCTCCAGATGTTCGGAAAGCGGCGTGCTCCAGACCGACTCCACCCCGCCCAGCTTGAAGAAATTATCAATGCCCGGGGCAAACGCGGGCGAGTCGATACTCAACTCCTCCAGCCTTTCCAGCGGAATTTTGGTGATGCGGGCCATTGCCGGCAGATTCATCACCCGCACCTGCGTCTCCTGAAGCGTATGAATCTCGTCGGCCATCATGCCGAAAGAGAGGAAGCCGCCACTGACCGCTTCCGCATACACAAGACTGATGAGGCGATGGCCGCGTTGCCTCGCCATCTCCAGGCATTTGGCAAGATGGGCCAGATAGCCGTTGATCCCCAGGAGTTCGTCCCGCCGGCCGAGGCGCTGCCCCTGGGTGTCGACCAGCATCAGAATTGGGCGTCCGGGGTGGGATTCGATCACCTGCAACACCGCGGCGGCCAGGTTCAAAGCGATTTCTATCCCGATCGCCGCATGCCCGGCGGTACCGATTACTGCAACTTCCCGGCCCTTAACCCTGCCGCTGCCGACCAGCACCTCGTCGTCGCAACCGACCTCATGCCCGTCAGGAAACAGTTCATCAAGCAACTCATGCAAGTTCATGCCGCACCTCGGTATACATGTTGAACAGCCTTGTGAAACGCCGCTGTATCAAGCAATGGCAGGGTTTCCGGTTCTGCAATCCCCATCGTGTGCCAGATGTCGATCGCATCATAGGCACTGCCGCAACTCTTCAACCGGTCGGAAAGCATGCCATGCTCCTTTTGCAGCTCTTCCAGGGAGAGGGGCCGAGGGTCGTTCAGCAGTTCGATGGCAGCCGCACGGAACGCTGCCACATCGTCATCAACCAGCCGTTGGACCTCGCCGATCAGATAGCGGTGCTTGCCGCCAACCGTGCGCCACACCAGGGCACGGTCGCTGGCATCGAACTCTTCGACCCCCATGGTGGTCTCGATCACCTCGGGACCGGACAGGCCCATCCTCCCTTCTTCGCTGATGATCAGGGCATTGCAGCAACGGGCCACTATACCCATTCCGCCAAAGCAGCCATATACACCGCCGATCAGGCCGATTACGGGAACCCCGGCGACCCGTGCGGCAAGTACCGAGCGGATGATTTCCGAAACGGCTATCAAGCCGGCATTAGCCTCGTGCAGCCTTACGCCGCCCGATTCCAGCAACAACAGCACCCCGTCAGGCCCCTCCTCCGTTGCCCGCTGCAAAAGGCCGGTGAGTTTTGCGCCGTGGACTTCACCCACGGCGCCACCCATGAAACCGCCTTCCTGACCGGCTATCAGGACCTTTTTCCCGGCCAGACGACCGGCGCCTACAATGATCCCGTCATTAAAGGAGCACGGCTGACCAAGTATCCGGAGATGGGGGCTGGAGATTTTTTCTTCCGGCCTGATGATCTCGTGAAAACTGCCCGGGTCCAGTAACGATGTTATCCGCTTCAGTGCATTGGATTCATAGTAGCTTTGCCCGGTTGTCCTGCATGATGTCGTGGTCATGGCTCCCCCCGGTAAAACTCTTCTGCGGCCTGATCGAGCCGCAAGCTTACCACTGCCGGGGTCGCACCGGCATCGTTGATTGATATCAGCAGGTTGGCCAGGTTGTGCCGACCGGCAAAATCCGTCAGGACCGCCTGCCATATTTCTCCGAAACCACGCACCGACGTGTTGACAACTATGCGCCCACGGCCACCCAGCTCGGCACTTTCCACCAGGACCTCCAAATTGCCCGAGGAAACGACGCCGACCAGCACGGCGGGACCGCTCTGCCGCAGGCTGCCCGCACCGTCAAACTCATACTCTAATTGTTCCATAAGACTATCCTCTTCCTGATCGGAGTTAACTGCCTTGCGCTTCCCGGCTACCAGTTCCTGAAACGCCGTGGCGGATCGTACATCCCGCCTGACCAGCGGACCAGCTCCTTGATCGATCGTGCGGCGAGGAGATCGCGCGTTGCCAGGCGCTTGTCGATCCCCAGGTCTTCTGGACGCTTGATAATACCGCGGTCGCGCAGATTTTCCACCGCACTGCGGGATCGGGCAATGCCGACCGGGGTATATCCCGCCACCCCCCGAATTGCCTGCTCCCGTTCCTCCTCGTTACGGCAGAGGAGCAGGTTGGCGATCCCTTCTTCGGTGACAATGTGACTGACGTCATCGCCGTAGATCATAACCGGCGGGATATCCATACCGGTCTTCTCCATCAATTGCCACGCGTCGAGCTCTTCCACGAAAGCAGGTTGCATATGTTCCCTGAAGGTCTCCACCAATTGGACCACCAGTTTCCGGCCTCTCGGCATTGACGAGTTCCTCCCCTGGGCTTCCTGTCCCGCTTTAAGCCAGGTCGGACTGACATGGCGGCGCCCTCGTGCATCGGCGCCCATGTTCGCCGCTCCGCCGAAGCCGGTGATCCTGTCGATGGTTGCCGTGGAACTGTTTCCGGCCAGATCGATCTGCAGGGTCGAGCCGATGAAGAGGTCGCAGGCGTAATGTCCGGCAGCCTGGCAGAGAGCCCGGTTGGAGCGCATGCTTCCGTCTGCGCCGGTGAAAAAGATGTCCGGGCGACGGGCTATGTAGGCTTCCATCCCCAGCTCGGAACCGAAAGAATGGATCGATTTGACGAACCCGGACTCGATCGCCGGAATCATCGTGGGGTGGGGGTTGAGTGCCCAGTAGGAGCAGATCTTCCCCTTCAACCCCAGACTCTCCGCGTACGTCGGCAACAATAGTTCTATCGCCGCGGAATCGAAGCCGATCCCATGATTCAGCCGCTGGACGCCATATTCGGCATAGATGCCCTTGATTACCATCATGGCCATGAGCACCTGGATCTCGGAGATCTGCGCGGGGTCTCGGGTAAACAGCGGCTCGATGTAGTGCGGCTTGGGACTTTCCACCACGAAATCCACCCAATCCGCCGGAATATCCACCCGCGGCACCTCATCCATTATCTTGTTGACCTGGGCAATGACAATGCCGTTCTTAAAGGCCGTTGCTTCGGCAATCACCGGCGTGTCTTCGGTGTTGGGCCCGGTATAGAGATTGCCCGCGGCATCGGCCGCCTGGGCTGCAATCAGGCTGACCCGCGGGGTGAGGTCAATGAAGTAGCGGGAGAAAAGCTCCAGATAGGTATGGATCGCACCGATCTGGATTGTGCCGCTGCCCACCAGCTTGGCCATGCGTCCCCCCTGGGGGCCTGAGAATGAAAAGTCCAGGCGACGGGCGATCCCCCGCTCGAACAGCTCGATATGTTCGGACAGGGCGACCACCGACTGCACCAGGTGGAGATCGTGCACGTTTTCCGGATTGACCCGGGACAAGCAGCGCGCCAAAAAGTCCGCCTGCTTCTGGTTATTCCCTTCAAGGCAGACGCGGTCGCCCGGCTCGATGATCGCTTCCAGCAATTCAGTCACCTGTTCAGGTCTGAGCAGTTTTCCGCCGGTGATCGTTCTGGCGCGACCAAGACGGGCTTGCCGGTTTTGCGCCAGGGTATCGCAGGAATGTAATGCCATTGTTGTTTCCTTTCAGTGATGGTTCCGAGGCTCGGCGGGACTGATTGGTGGCCATCCGGAAACCCCGCCAGTGGCTTTCAGTTCGGAAAAGTACGGTGCTAATTGACTGCTTGCACGGTCCGGACAATCGGTTCCTTTTCTTTCGAGGTAAGGAGAACCGAGCAGAGGCCCGACAGGAGCGTCACACCGCCAAGGAGATAGAAGCCGCTGACAAACGTTCCGGAGAGATCCACGAGCCGGCCGATGATGGGGGGGAATGCCATCACTGCCACTGCACCCCAGGTATTCACGAAACCCATCGCAACGCCCGGATTTGTCGGGCACGTTTCCCGGGCATAGTTGAAGATGGCGGCAAAGGGCAAACCGGACATTATCCCGACAATGATGATGGATGCCACGGCCATCGGCAGGCTCATCGATTGACCAACCATCCAATACCCCACGGCAAGGCCGATACAGGAGAGAATGATGAGGTTCTTGGGGGTAAGTATCCTGCGCCCGAGAATCATCCCCCCCAGGGGGCGCATGACGATGCCGAGCAGCAATATGGCGGACCCGATCATACCGGCGGTTTTCGGCGCAATCGCCAAGCTCTTGGTCAACAGCGTATTGACCCAGACACCGGCGGAAATCACCGTTCCGAAGCTGGCCAGTTGCGCGAATGCAAGGAGCCAGATGTTACGGCTGCCGAGAATATCGTTCCAGTGAATTTTGATACTTTTCTGATGGGACGGCGTTGCAGGGGCGAGGAAAAGCCACACCAGCAGCAGGACCCCCGCCATCCCGCCCGTGGTGAAGAAAACTGCCCGCCATCCCACGGCGTGCAGTATCTGGGGAATGCCATAAATGACGAAGCCTGAACCAAGGAGTATCGATCCACCATAAACACCCTGGGCTCCCTGAATCTCCTTCCCGTGGAAAAATGTCGGCACATACTTTAGTCCCCCGATAAAGGCGCAGCCGGTGCCGATCCCGCACAGGAACTTGCAGACGAGGAGATACGTCACTGAGTCGGCGAAGCCAGCTCCGATATTGCATACGGTTATGATGGCGAGTCCGATGGTTCCCACATTCTTGGCGCCGAATCTGTCGGCAAGGGCGCCGCCGGGGATCTGCAAGATGCCGTGGGTGATGAAGATGGCGGTCGTCAGAAAACCTGCGACCGACAGCGATATTCCCCATTCCCTGACAAGTGTGGATATCAGCGGCCCGTGATTAGTGTAGTTGGCGGAAAAGACAACCCCCAGGAGTGCTACATAGACCAGTGCCGCCCAGCGTTTTGCCCAAAACTCCTCCATCCCTGCGTGCGTGTTCATGGCGACTCTCCTCTTTTTGATTTTGCCAGATCAGGTGGCCTCAGCGTCGATTTATTTCAGAGCTTTCGTTCCGCGGCACGTGTATACGGCCGGTGCAGCTTTCGTTTCATCAGGCGGCGAGACTTTCTTTGGACGGCTCTTGGCTTCAAGAAGCTCCCGCAACAAACCCATGTTCTGAATAAGCTGCTTTCCGTACTTTTGGCACCCACCCCTTACCTCTCAAGGAACCGCGGGGATGACGCCGGGATTCGAGGGCCATCTTGCGCAACCCCTTATCCAGGGCTTGCGTACGTGCCTTGCCGGTCGTTGCGGCAGTCGCGATAAAGTACGGCATGATCAGCCGCCATTTTTATTGCAGACTAAAACGACGTTCTTGTATGCAAGATTACATTTATTGTATACCGTGTCAACTAAATTTTTTGCAATCGGGGCGGGAATTGTATAATAATGGGGAGCATCGAGGGGGTTGATATGGAGAGCGGATCGCTACACACACGGCGCTCGGAACAGCTGCGGGAGATCATAGAGGAGCGGATCGCCACCGGACGTTACCTTCCGGGGATGCGACTCGACGAAACGGAACTGGCAACGGAGTTCGAGGTATCACGCACGCCTATCCGTGAGGCACTCATGCAGCTGACCTTCACCGGCCTGATCGACATACGGCCACGCCGCGGAGCCATCGTTGCAAAAATCAGCCCCCATCGCCTCTGTGAAATGTTCGAGGTTATGGCGGAACTCGAGGCGATGTGTGGAAGGTTGGCGGCACGCCGTTTGACGGAGATGGATCAGCGGAACCTGCGAGAGGCCCACAAAGCCTGCGAAGCGGCCCACGATGAGGGTGACCCGGACGAGTATTACCGGAGAAACGAAAAGTTTCATATGGCAATATATGCTGCAAGCCATAACGGCTTTCTGATCGAGGAGGCCACCGCCCTGCACCGACGCTTAGGTGCGTATCGGCGACTCCAGCTTCGTGTCCTGAATAGATTACGCACCTCGTATTCGGAACATTCCGCCATTGTCGAGGCAATCAGTGCCGGTGACGGCGAGTTGGCCGCAGAGCTCCTTCGAAAGCATATCATCGTCCAAGGGGAGCGTTTTGCCGATTTGATAGCCTCCCTTTCTATCTAACAAAGGATGGCCGCTGGAGCAGGATTTTGCTCACGGCTCCCCTCGGATTCCGGACCACCCGGGGCACACCCTTGCGTCCGGATAACGGTCTCGGCTTCCACCATCAGGGTTCCCCGGGGACTCTCATCGCCAAGGTGCCGGTACACCGATTGGATGTGCGGGGTGCACACGTAAAAAGAGGGCCGTTGGCAGGTAGCCAGCGGCCCTCTTCGTCTGTCTGGATGCGATGGGATATTACTGCTGCTTCCCGGTGGCAACCGTCGATCCGGCCGGTTCGACCCCGTAGTCCTTCGCCTCTGCCGGCGGTTTGGGGATAACGATCACAAAGGGAATGGCCCTGCCCGGGGCCACCTCCATGTTGGCCAGCGAATCGCCGAACTGGTTGGCCATGGCCGCCTCGATCTTGTCCAGCGACAGGGTGGACAACTGCTCCTTTGTCAACGGATTGCCGCAGTAGGCGTTCTTCGAGGCCAGGACCTGGCCGCCCGCGCCGTAGACCATCCCCTTGACCTGGATGGCTGCCCGCGGTTTCGTGAAGTTGTTGACCGCCTCGCCGGTGATGACCAGCAGGTCCCCGATGACCGGGTTATTCACAAACGAGGCGTTCACGGCGCGTACCGTGATCCTGCCTGCCTCGGTGACGACCTTCCCCTTGTCCTCCAGAAAAATAGTGTAGCCGAAGAAGCCGAGCACCGCCATGACAACCACCGTGACCACGGCGATCAGCACACCGAACAGGGGGCTCTGTCTGCGGCGCGACGTGATGGAGAGGGGGGGCAACTCCTCTCCGGCTGCCCGCGGTGCCTCACCGGCCTCGGGCATGGGCTCTTCCTGGGGCTCGACAGGCTCCGGCCGGGGCG
>JAJZQA010000097.1 GCA_021810985.1 Deltaproteobacteria bacterium | reverse complement strand
CGATCACATTTTCCGTCTTGTGGTTGCGCAGGGTTATCTCGAAGGCCGCTTCGTAGGTGTCGGAAGCGATCTTTTTCCAGTCGGTCTGCTTACGGTTTGCTGTCAGGTCAAAGGCTTCGCCCAGTTTGACCCGCAGTTTTTCGTCCTTCGGGGTGTGCTCGATGGCGTCTTCGCCGGCGAATTGCAGGCTGACGTCACTATCCTGTTTGTAAACCCGGACCGTTCCCTTGGGCAGCGGCATGCCGAGGCTGCTCGATTTGCGGTTTTCTATTTCCAGGAAGACAGCGACTTTGCGGCTGTTGTCCTGCTCTCCGGAGGGGGCAGAGAAAAAACGGCGGTCGCCACTGAGCTGCAGCTCTTTCTTTACCGGAACACCCGCGGCCTGGAGCAGACGAATCTGCTTGGTCTGGTTGTCCTTAATGGTGGAAGGTCGCTCCAGGGTATAAATATGGTATTCGAAAAAGCCCTCTTCACGGAACTCGGGTGCGGCTTCTGCCATGGCCGTCTTCAACAGCCGGTCCTGGTAGGGCACGACTTCCCGAACCCGGTTGACATCGCCCGCAACCAGCTTCAGCGTGGCGTTGCGGAACATTGCACCGCTTCTGTTATCGATGGTGACCCAGCCGGTCAGGTCGGCCCGGGTGTCCTTCTCGTTCAGGGTCAGGACGTAGTCCGCCCGCCAGGAAATTCCGCTGGTCAGGTAGGAGGCCTCGATCTTCGCGGTTGCCGGCTGGTTGTTGTCCACCAGCCAGACCAGGGTAGGCTGGGAGATGAGGTTTTCCGGGACACCGGGAAGAATAACTCTGCCGGGGTGACCATAGGTGATGCCGTCGCCGATCCGGTAAATCGCTCCGCCGTTCGTGGAAAGGAGCGTGGCGGTGACGATCTCTTCCCGTTCCGTGTGGGGATTTTTCTGATAGAGCCGCAGCTCTTTCCCGACATATTTATCCAGCAGCTTCTGGGGGTTGAGCAGGTCGTACTCGTAGTTCTGTTCCAGGATGCGGAAGCCGCCGGAGCCGGAAAGGCTCTTGATTGAAACGCTGGCAGGGATGATTCCCGAAGCAACGTCCATGAAACGCAGCTCGCTGACACCCTTTGTCAGGGTGATTTCCCGCAGGTCTTTGACCAGACCGAGGTTGTCGTTATAGACGGTCAGGGCCACACCGCTCTGGTCTTTGAGGGTGGAGGTAGCGGTGCTTCCAGCATCAGCGGCTGATGCCGTGGACGGAAGGGGAAGGATCAAAGTGGCAACGAGGGTGAAAGTTGCGAGCATCGGGAAGAAAGGTTTTCTCATGGTGCATCCTCCTGGACATGGGGCGCAGCGCTCTGATTGGCGTGAAAACAGTACCTTTCCTTTATATGTCATGTGGCTCGGCCGGTCAAGCTTCCGGGAAAATAGACGATAAATTCAAGTTTTGACTAAAGACACCGATATACAGTACAGTGTCTCTTCCCTACAGCGCCGCAGATATCCCGTACCTTCCTGATTATACGAGATTATACCCAGCATGCCTACCGGCATGTAGCGACAGGTATACGGAGCATCATTCATGGCATTTCTGATCAAATCAGCTGCGATCGATCGGGAGTACGATCCTCCGGGATACCTGCCCTTTCCGTCCGTTTTGCGGAAAAAAATGAGCTTTTCCGGCCTGTTTCTGCTCGTGCTCATTCTTTGCCTTTCCTTCGCCTCTCCCCGTGAGCTCCATGCCGGCCCTCTTCACGCCGGAGAATACCAGGTGAAAGCTGCATTTCTCCTGAATTTCGCCAAATTTGTCGAGTGGCCGTCCGGCCAGGCCAAAGACATCTTTACCATTGGTGTTCTCGGCCAGGATCCCTTTGACGGTGCCCTTGATTCCCTGTCCGGGAAAACGGTCAAAGGAAAGCGCGTGGTTGTCAGAATGTATGAAGAATCAGATGAGGCCCGAGAGGCTGATATTCTATTCATCAGCGCCTCGGAAAAGCGGGCGCTCCCGCGCATTCTCAGATCGATCAGGGGGAATTCCATCCTTACGGTTGGAGACTCAAAGGACTTCGGCCGCTCAGGTGTGATAATTAATCTCCTGCTGCTGCAGAAAAGGGTCGGCTTTGAAATCAATCTGGCCGCGGCACAACGAGACGGCCTGCAGATCAGTTCCAATCTGCTGAAACTGGCGCAGGAGGTGATCGAATGACGAAAAATTTCCCCTATTGCGGACCCATTCGTTCCTTCCTGGCGATGCTGCCGCGATTGCACTCAGTGCACCGTTGCGGGCCGGGACTGCTGCTTTGTCTCGTTTTTCTCGTCTTCCTCCAGGTGGCGGTGACCCACGCCGAAAGCGACGGCCAACCTGAACCTGCACCACCGGATTTAACCACCTTAACAATCGAGCAATTGATGGGAATCGAGGTTGAAACGGTTTCCGGGGCCTCGCGTTACGAACAACCGGTCAGCGAGGCACCGGCGTCGGTGAGCATTGTCACCGCGGATCAGATCAAAAAATACGGCTATCGGAACTTGGCGGACATCCTGCAAAGCGTTCCCGGTTTTTCCGTGACCAATGACCGGAATTACCAGTATGCCGGAATCAGGGGCTTTGGTCTGCTCGGAGATTACGGCACCCGGGTGCTGCTCATGGTGGACGGTGTCCGGCAGAATGATCCGGTGTTCAATTCCGTTTTTATCGGCAATGAACTGGTGGTGGACACTGATCTCATTGAGCGGGTCGAGATTATCCGCGGGCCGGGTCATACCCTGTATGGCGCCAACGCGCTGATGGCCGTGATTAACATTGTCACCAGGCGGGGTGAAGACCTGGACGGCTTTGAGGTGTCGGGACAGGCAGGCAGCTTTGACAGCTACCGGGGGAGAATGAGTTATGGCTCGCGGTTTGACGAGACAACGGAAATGCTGCTGTCCGGCACGTTTTTCCACAGTCACGGCCAGGATCACTTTTATCAGGAATTCGCTTCTCCTGCCACCAACTTCGGCTGGGCCCGGGATTGCGACAGGGAGCAAGCCGGCAGTGCCTTCCTCAAGCTGGCATACCGGGATTTGACCCTGGAAGCGGGCTATGTGAAGCGGGATAAGGACCTGCCCACAGCCCCCTGGGGCACGGTTTTCAACAATCCCGGCACGGAAGCGACTGACAGCAGCCTGTTTGTGGACGTGAAATACCAGCATTCTTTCGAAAACGGCGCAGACCTGATGAGCCGCTTTTCCTGGAATCAGTACAACTACGATGGCCGTTATGTATATGATCAGGCTGAGCCGGGTGACCCGCCGCTGTTGTTCGAAAACATCGACAAAGTTCGCAGTTCCTGGCTCATGGGTGAGATCCAGGTCAGCAAGGAGCTGCTGAAGCAGCACCGGCTAATCGGCGGCATTGAATTCCGGGATGCCCTGCGCCTGGATCAGCAAAATTTTGATGTGATGCTGAATCTGGATGACCGGCGATCCACCTGGAATGCCGGGTTTTATCTGCAGGACGAGTACCATATCCTGGACAGCCTGATTCTAACCGCCGGAATCCGCTACGATTATTTCGAAAGCTTCGGCGGCACGGTAAATCCCCGCGTCGCCCTGATTTATTCGCCGTTTTCCCGAACCACCGTCAAGTTCCTGTTCGGTACCGCCTTCCGTCCGCCGAACGGCTACGAGCTTTACTACAGCGATGGTTCCACCCAGAAAACCAACCCGGACCTCCATGAAGAATCAAGCACGAACTATGAACTGATTCTGGAGCAGAACCTCGGCAAACGTTTCCGCGGAACGCTGTCCGGCTACTATACCCGGATCAGAAATCTGCTCACCCTTGTTGATGATCCGGCTGATGATCTGCTGGTCTTCCGGAATATCGGCAGGGCGGAACTGAAGGGCGTGGAACTGGAACTGGACAAGAAGTGGGAGAATGGTCTCAACGGCAGGCTCAGTTACAGCTTCCAGGAAACACGGGATCTCATGGCCGGGGAGCGTCTGCCCAACTCGGCGCGGCACCTGGTCAAGCTCAACCTGTTGCTCCCCCTGGTCGAGGAGAAGGTCTTTCTCGGGGTCGAGGAGCAGTACACCAGCCGGAAAAAGACCCTTGCCGGGAATGAGACCGGTGATTTCTTCCTCACTAACGTTACCCTCTTCTGCCGCAATCTGCTGAAAAACCTGGAACTGTCGGGGAGCGTGTATAACCTGTTCAACAGCAAATATTCTGTTCCCGCGGGTGGTGAACATGTGCAGAATAGCATTGAACAGGATGGCCGGACCTTCCGGGTGAAAGCTACCGTGCGGTTCTAATGAACTGCTACCTGATCCGCTACCGGATCTGACCCGGTCCTCTATTGAAGTTATGCTGGAGAATTACGATGTCCCTGCAGAGTGACTTTCGAAATTTATCAATCAAGAACAAATTGATGGCGATTCTCATGCTGACGAGCGGTATCGTGCTCCTGATTGCTTCGCTGGCTTTTTCCGTCAATGAACTGATTTCCTTCCGGAGTGCTACCCGCCAGGAGCTCACCTCCCTGGCCGAAATTATTGGAAAGAATGTCTCCGCCGCCCTGCTTTTCGGAGACCGGATGTCAGCCGCGGAAACCCTGGAAACACTCTCCCTGAAACCCAATATCCTCGCGGGCTTTATTATCAGCGACGATGGCAAGATTTTCAGCTCTTACATTTCCAAGGAGGTGCACAAAAATCGCTTGGCCCCTGATAGAAAAAATCCCGACTCCTGGCGCAGCCAAAACTGCGGTATGTTGTGCCATACCGCGATGCTGAACGGCAGCAAGGAATTGCGGCTCTCCGAGTCCGATCTGGCACGGTTTGATTCTTCAACGGATTCTTTCTGGGGTTTTGACGGCGATATTGAGGTGTCCAGTCCAATTATGGTTGATGGACGTAAGACCGGAACGGTCGTCATCCTCTACGATGCGCAGGTACTGGCAATCAAGCTGCTCTGGTATGTCGTCATGGTCTTGGCAATCATGTCCGGCGCAGCGCTGGTCGCCTTCTTCGTTTCCAGAAAACTGCAGCAGGTAATCTCGGAACCGATTCTGCGGCTTGCCGGAGTGATGAAGTCCGTTTCGACTGCGAAAGATTACTCCTTGCGGGTTGAAAATGAAAGTAACGACGAGATCGGGATTTTGCTGGATGGCTTTAACGAAATGCTTGGCCAGATCGAAGAGCGGGATGAAAAGCTGGAGCACTACAATGAAGAACTGGAAGAAAAGGTAACGGCGCGGACCTCGGAATTATCCCGGACAAACGCGAAGCTCAGCGAAATGATCATTGATTTGAGAAAGGCCAAAGATGCGGCTGAGGCGGCGAACAAGGCCAAATCACAATTTCTGGCCAATATGAGCCATGAAATCCGTACCCCCATGAATGGCGTTCTCGGCATGACCGAGCTGCTTCTGCATACGAAACTTACGGAGAAGCAGAAGAAGTTTGCCGAATCTTCGTACCGTTCCGCCGGGTCTCTGCTCAATGTTATCAATGATATTCTGGATTTTTCGAAAATAGAGGCGGGCAAACTGGAATTGGACCTGATTCCCTTCGATCTGGTAAAAACCGTAGAGGATGGCGTCGAACTGTTTTCCGAACAAGCCCGGAAGAAAGGGATTTCTCTTGAATTGCTCTTGGAAGAAAATGTTCCCGTTCAAGTGGAAGGCGATCCGGGGCGCCTGCGTCAGGTTCTGGTCAACCTGGTGGGAAATGCCGTCAAATTCACCGAACAGGGGAGTGTTTCCATTCAAGTTTCCACCCTTGATAATGGCGGGGAATACGCAGATGTCGCGCTTGAGGTTCGGGATACCGGAATCGGGATTTCGCCGGATTCCTTGAAACATATTTTCGATTGTTTTTCCCAAGGTGACGGCTCGACTACCAGAAAATTCGGCGGCACCGGCCTGGGGCTGACCATTGCCAAGCAGCTGGTGGAAATGATGGGCGGGTGGCTCAGTGTTGAAAGCGTACAGGGGGATGGTGCCGTTTTCCGGGTTACCGTTCCGCTCCGGAGATTGTCTGACATAACAGTTTCCGACCTGGCCCCCGCCGTCGAAACGGGCAAACCGGAATCGGGTGCGGCGCTTTCCGGCGAGACGGAAGCTAAAGTGCTGGGCCGGATCCTCCTGGCGGAAGACAACAGGGTGAACCAGGATGTTTGCGCCGAGATTATCAGTCACCTCGGTTACCATGTGGATATCGTTTCGAATGGCCAGGAGGCTGTGGAGGCCCGTGGCAGAAGTTCCTATGATTTGGTTTTGATGGATTTCCAGATGCCGGTGATGGATGGTATTGAGGCAACCCGTCGAATTCGTATGCTCGACCGGGAAAGGGGTATGCATACCACGATTATCGCACTTACGGCCCGGGCAATGGAGGGTGACCGGGAGCAGTGCCTGGAAAAGGGCATGGATGATTACCTTTCCAAACCTTTTACCATCGATTCAATGCGGGAAATGCTGGAACGCTGGCTGAAGGAGGGGCAGGGTGCCGTCAAGGCTGATAAATCAGGCGCTGCCCAACCTGTCATGACGGCGAGTCCCGTGCAAAATACCGTGCCGCTTCAGGTGACTCGAAACGGCTCAGCCGTAGAAACGGCCACCCTGGAGTGCCTTGCCTCCCTCAGTAGCGAACAGTCACCAAATGTGCTGTACAAGGTGGCAGGCATATTTCTGACCCAGACGCCCACGCTGCTGCGGAACCTCCATGACCTGATTGTTACGGGTGATGGAATGGGTATTCAAAAAGTCGCCCACAGTCTCAAATCTTCCTGCGCCATGGTTGGAGCTTTTCACCTTTCCGAGCTCTGCCGCGAACTGGAAGAAGGCATACGGGAGTGGAATTTTGACAATGCTTCGACACACTACCGCCGGATCGAGCTGGAATACGTGGAGGTGGAAAAGGTTCTGCGGGGTATCGTACCCGGTCTTTGACGGATCCAAATGAAAACCGTCATCAAATGCATTGACAACACGGCCCTCCATGGTTGAAAATTCATGGTCAGGGCCGTCTTTCGTTCAAGCAGCCTTAATTTTCTTAACCAGATTTTCACTCGGGAAAGGGTGCTTCATGCAGATCCGGTTTGGTACTGACGGCTGGCGGGGTGTTATTGCCCGCGAGTTTACCTTTGCAAATCTTTCCATTGTCGCCCAGGCGACCATGGACTATTTCATTGCGCAGGGCCTCGCGGATGCCGGGCTGGTGATAGGCTACGACCGGCGCTTCCTTTCTCGGCGCTTTGCCGAGCGGGTGGCCGAGGTGGCGGCGGGCAACGGTCTGCGGGTGCGTCTCAGCGACAATTTCACGCCGACCCCGGCGGTTTCCTGGGCGGTCCATGAAGCGGGAGCGGGCGGCGGAATCATGATCACCGCCAGTCACAATCTGCCGGAATACAACGGCTTCAAAATCAAGGAGAATTTCGGCGGTTCGGCTCGTCCGTCCACGACCAAAGTGGTGGAGGAGATCGTTGCGGCGAACATCGCAAGCGGGCGGGAGATCCGGGAGATGCCGTTGGCCGAGGCTATCCGCGGCGGACGAGTGCAGCTTTTTGATGCCGGAGAGCCCTACCGGAGGCAGCTGTCCCGCTATGTCGATTTGGAGCGGATCCGTGCCGCCAAGATCCCGTTGGCGGTGGACCCCATGTATGGGGCCGGGACCGGCTTTATCCCGAAGCTGATTCCGGGCGCGATTGAGCTCCACAATGAGGAAAATCCCGGCTTCGGCGGGATCCCGCCCGAGCCGACTTCCGAGCATCTGCTGGAACTGTCCACCATGGTGAGGGAAAAGAACCTGCAAGTGGGACTTGCCCTGGATGGGGATGCCGACCGGATTGGCGCGGTAGACGAAAATGGAGAGTTCTTCTCCGCGCATATGATTTTCACGGTGATCCTGCGCCATCTCCTGGAGCAGCGGGGACTGCGGGGGGCGGTGGCGAAAACCGTCTCCGCCACCCGGATGGTGGATCTCCTCTGCGAGAAATACGGTCTGGAGCTGTTTGAAACGCCGATCGGCTTCAAGCACATCTGCGAACTGATGCTGGATCACGACATCCTCATGGGCGGCGAAGAGTCGGGCGGCCTCGGCGTCAAGGGTCATATCCCGGAGCGTGACGGTATTCTCCTCGGGCTGCTCCTGCTGGAAGCCATGGCCGTAACCGGAAAGGGGCTGCGGCAGCTGCTCAACGATACCATGGACGAGATCGGCCATTTCTACTACCGCCGGATCGATCTTCCCATTGATCGTGAGGCCAAGGAACGGCTCATCACGACGCTCAGGGCCGCTGGCCTTCGGACCATCGCTTCCCGGCCGGTGGCGCGGGAAAATTTCCGGGATGGCTTCAAGTATATCTTCGCGGACGGCTCCTGGTTGCTCATCCGGCCGTCCGGCACCGAACCGGTCCTCCGTCTCTACAGCGAAGCGGGTACTCCTGACGTGGTGGAGGAACTGCTCCGGGCCGGACGGGAGATTGCCGGTCTCTGATCCGGAAGCGTTCATTGCGGGCACTATGAGAAAGAATGGAATGCACCCATGGCACACGACAAGATCATAATAAAAGGGGCCTGCGAACATAACCTGAAATGCATCGACGTGGAGATTCCCCGTGACCAGCTGGTGG
>JAJZQA010000096.1 GCA_021810985.1 Deltaproteobacteria bacterium | reverse complement strand
GATCGGCGATGAAGTAGCCCTGGCGCTCGAACTGGAAACTGTCTCCCGGCTTGGCTTCTAGGAGGCTCGGCTCCAGGCGGCAGCCGCTGAGCGTCTTCAGCGAGTCGGCATTGAGGAAGGTCTTCCAGTCCGGCCCCTCCTTGTCGCTGCCCGGCTGCGGCACGGTGAAGAGCCGGTCATAGAGCCGCACCTCGGCGGCAACTGACTGGTCAGCCGAAACCCAGTGGATGGTTCCCTTGATCTTGCGGCCATCGGCCGCGCTGCCGCCGCGGGAATCGGGATCGTAGCTGCAGCGGACTTCGAGGATCTCGCCGGTAGCCTCATCCCTTACCACGCCGGTGCACTTGACGATGTAGGCGTAACGCAGGCGAACCTCACGGCCGGGGGCCAGGCGGAAAAAGCCCTTGGGCGGATCTTCGAGGAAGTCGTCCCGCTCAATGAAAATCTCCCGGGAGAAGGGAACCGTGCGGGTACCCATCGTGGGATCATTGGGATGATTCAGGGCCTCGAATTGATCACAGGTGTCCTCGGAATAATTTTCAATCACCACCCGCAAGGGATCGATAACGGCCATGGCCCGGGGCGCCTTCTCGTTCAGGTCTTCCCGCACGCAATCCTCGAGTATTCCCATCTCTATCCAGCTGTCGTTCTTGCCGACTCCGATCCGTTCGCAGAAATTCCGGATCGACGCCGGGGTGTAGCCGCGCCGCTGCATCCCCACGAGAGTCGGCATGCGCGGGTCGTCCCAGCCGCTCACGTAGCGGTCGCGCACCAGTTCCAGAAGCTTGCGCTTGCTCATCACGGTATAGGTAAGATTGAGACGGGCAAACTCGTACTGGCGAGGAGCGTAAATCCCCAGAGCATCGAGGAACCACTCGTAGAGCGGCCGGTGATCCTGGAATTCCAGGGTGCAGATGGAATGGGTGATCCCCTCGATGGAGTCCGACTGCCCGTGGGCATAGTCATACATGGGGTAAATACACCAGTCGTCACCGGTATGGGGATGCGTGGCATGGAGGATTCGGTACATGACCGGATCCCGTAGGTTCATGTTGGGTGAAGCCATATCGATCTTGGCCCGGAGCACCCGGGAACCGTCGGGAAACTCACCGGCCCGCATCCGTTGGAAAAGGTCGAGGTTTTCCTCCGAGGTCCGGTTGCGGAAGGGGCTTTCCGTGCCCGCTTCGGTCAGGGTGCCGCGGGTCTCGCGGATCTGGTCGGCCGTCTGGTCGTCCACGTAGGCCTTGCCCTTTTTGATCAGCTCTTCTGCCCACTGGTAGAGCTGGCCGAAATAATCCGAGGCGTGATAGAGATGCTCGCCCCAGTCGAAACCGAGCCAACGGACACTGTCCTTGATGGTTTCGCTGTATTCCACATCTTCCTTGGTGGGATTGGTGTCATCGAGCCGTAGATGGCAACGTCCGGAATAGTCGCGAGCAAGGCCGAAATTGAGGCAGATGGACTTGGCATGGCCGATATGGAGATAGCCGTTCGGCTCCGGCGGAAAACGGGTGACGATGGTCTGGTGTTTTCCGCTGCGCAGATCCTCGTCGATGATGTTACGGATAAAATTCGTGGGAGCGGCGGAATCGACCGCGACCGTTTCCTGCCCCTTTTCACTGCCGTGTGTCGCTGTGGTCATATGGTTTCCTCTATGTGGATAATATCAGAATTTTTCTTCGAGCAACGCAACGGAATAGCTGGCGATCCCTTCGCCGCGTCCGGCAAAACCGAGCTGCTCGGTGGTGGTGGCTTTCACGTTGACCCGCCCCGATTCACAGCCGAGCGCCTCGGCGATTTTTTCCCGCATCTCCGGAATATAGGGCGCCAGCTTCGGTCGCTGAGCCACAATGGTGGCATCCACGTTTCCGATCCGGTAGCCCTTGGCATCCGCCAGGGACATGACATGGCGCAGCAGCGCGATACTGCAGGCCCCCTTGTAGGCCGGGTCGCTATCGGGAAAATGCTTGCCGATGTCGCCCTCGCCGATGGCGCCGAGGATGGCGTCGGAAATCGCATGGAGCAGCACGTCGGCATCGGAATGGCCCAAGAGCCCCTTTTCATAGGGAATCTCCACCCCGCCGAGGATGAGTTTTCTTTCCGTCACCAGTTGGTGGACATCATAGCCGTGACCAATTCGCATTACTCCTGCCTTTCTTTATGTGCATACTTCGGTGAGTACCGCTAGCCGCGGACCAAAATCACTATCCACAGATTTCACCGATTTGACGATTTTACAAAACAAAACCCCTGGATTCCATGGACTTCCATAGCTGCGCCGATGATTGCATGGGTTTGAATGTCTCTCTCTTGATAAAGATTCAAATCAACACCATCCCGTAATCCTGTAATCGGTGAAATCTGTGGATATATTTTAGCCGTTATCCGCCTTTTTCAAAAAAGCCTCCGCCAGGACCAGATCCTCCGGCGTGGTAATCTTGAAGTTCCCATAAACTCCCGGGACGATCCGGACCTTTTTTCCGAGCCGTTCTACCAAGGAGGCGTCGTCGGTCCCGAGCCAGCGATCGTCTTCGGCCTGCTCGTAGGCCTCACGGATAATCCCGTAACGGAAGGTCTGGGGCGTCTGGGCCAGCCAGAGGGTCTCACGGGGCGGCGTTTCGACAACCACCCCATCCTTCACGACCTTCACCGTGTCCTTGACCGGCACCGCCACCAGCGCGCCATCATGGCTTCGCGCCGTTTCCACGGAGCTTTCGATCACAGAAAGCGGAACAAAGGGACGCACCCCGTCATGGATGATCACCGGGTCATCGTCCCCGTCCTGCTCCACGGCGCGCAAGCCGTTCAGGACGGAATGCTGGCGCTCGCTGCCGCCGGCCACGATCCGGCGAACCTTGGCAAAGCCGAAACGCTCCACCACGTTCTCCCGGCAGTAGGAAATTTCATCTTCCGGGATAATCAGGTAGATATCGTCCACAAAGAGAGCGGACTCGAAAACAGCCAGGGTATGCGCCAGAATCGGCCGATCACCAAGCTGCAGGTACTGTTTATTCATCCCGGCGGCCATCCGTTTCCCCATGCCGGCCGCGGGAATAAGGGCTATCACGCGCATGTCGCTACCCCTAAAAACTGTTTTTTAGTTTTTGGTTTTTTGTTTTTGGTTACAGACTAGAGGCCTGCGACTCAAAACCTGGAACCGGATCCGCTTCGTTTCCTGATTTTCGGAATTTTCAATAATAAACTCAGGCCCTTTTAGCGGTCAATGAAAAAGTTTCAGACAAAGTTCGCGGTTACTAATAATGGAGGTGGAAAACCGGTTCAATGAGCCAGGTGATCATTCATGATTGATGGTAAAAGAAAAGGCTGATGGAGAAGCGAATGGGTACTGCAAGGACGGCAACGGCAGCTAAAATAGGACGGCGACAAGGAGCTTGCCGGATAGATTTTACAACAAAGGACGGAACCATTACGAGAAGACAACTAGTAACTCTAAGACCCATTGTTTGAAAAAACCACCTGTAAGGTCTTGAAAAGAATTTTAACATCCAGCCAAAGGCTCCACTGATCGATATATTTCAGATCAAGGCGCACAACTTCATCAAAATCCTGAATTGCATTGCGTCCGCTGGTCTGCCACAACCCTGTAATTCCGGGTTTTATACAAATTCGCTTGTGATGCCATTTTTTGTAACTTGAAACTTCATCGGGAGTTGGCGGCCGGGTTCCGACCAGGCTCATCTCCCCTTTCAACACATTCCAGAACTGGGGAAGTTCATCCAAGCTGGTTTTACGTAGAAACCTGCCGACACGGGTTATTCTGGGATCATCCTTGATTTTAAATATCGCCCCATTCATTTCATTAAGATGCAGCAAATCCTTTTTCCGTTCTTCGGCATCGACATACATTGAGCGAAACTTCCAGCACTTGAAAACCCTGCCGTACTCCCGCACCCGGACCTGATTGAAAAACAGGGGCCCCTTGGAGTCAACCTTTATTGCCAGCGCAACTAACGGAAAAAGAACTGCCAGGAGAGTTAATCCAACCAGGGCGCCAGCCACATCCAGGCAGCGCTTAAGGAACAACTGCCCCGCATTAAAGGAATGACAACAGAAAGTAAGAATTGGTATCTCTCCGTGAAAAAAACTCAGCTCCCTCCGCGACCAGCTGACATCGTAGAAATCGAGCACCATTCTGACCGTAATGCCCATTTCAACCATGTCTTTCAAATGCTCTTCCACATCGGATACAACTTCTTTCGGCACACAAAATACCACTTCATCTATCGTGTTCTGCTTACAGACATCAACCAGCTCATCCAATTGCCCGAGGATTTTGTAATTCTTAATGGAAAGACACGGTTCTTCGTTTTCAAGCTTTAGCAATCCCGCAACCTTCAACCCCCACTTTGAGTGCTGTTCAATGAGGGTAGTAAAATCCCGTGCCTTCTGATTGGTGCCGACAACCAAAATATTGCGAAAATTGTAACCCTTATTACGGATAAAACCCAAGAAGAGCTTTGAAGTGATCTTTTCTACACTGAGCAGGGTGAACGAGAACAACAGGAAGTAGCCGAACAGCGCACGGCTGAATCCTTGAGGTTCAAAAAGGAATAGTATTGATGTGGTACAAATACCGCCTATGAGATGCACGCTGATCAGGGAAGTCAATACTTTCTCAATGGGATATATTCTCATTGAGTCGTATAAGCCAAAACGGGTCATCAGTACATACCAAACCGGCAAAATCATCATCAAGATCCAGCTGTAATACCTTAAAGGATGCAGTCCTCCCGTAAAGTTTTGAACATAGTAAGCAAACACAAATGCCGCAACGAGCATTACCAGGTCAGCGAAAATGGATATTTTATTAAAAAGTCTGGCTTGTTCTTTTAGCATGTACCAACTTGTCAGTCTGTTTTATCAGCAGCAATATAGCGAATACTTTCGATTCCTGAATTTAAGTGCACTATTCAATCGACGTCAATTATATTTCACGGCTGCGTTATTCGCTGAACCATGCATACACGACAATCAATATTTGTAGCTCACATCCAACTTGAAAATCTGGTTGGTCCGATCTGCCCCGGCGACCAGGTTCCTGTTGTGGATCCGTTCCCAGCCATACATCAGATTCAAGTCGACATCACCATAAAGGGGCCGTTGCCAAAACGCTCTCAGTGCATTTTTCCGCTCCACAGCCTGCAAAGATCCATTCGGATCAAAATTCCCCGCTGCGTCAACCGTGACTCGTCCCACGTTGCCCCGTTCGGAATGAATATACTCGAAAGCAAGGTTGTTCCTGACCGAGAACCAGTGGCTGTAGCGCAGGAAGAACTCCTCGGCGCCGCCTCCCTGGGAATGACCAACCGGCAGATCACGGTAGGTATATCCTGCCGGAAATTTAAAGTCGGTATAAAGGATCTGGTGACCCCAATAATACTCGAAACGAAGATCATCTTTACCCGAAGCAGTCAGGCGCGGAATATAGAAGCCCGCGACATAACTTTCCACAAAAGGCCAGAACAAAGCTGAATCCTCACCCACGTACTCACCGTAGATTTCGGTATTACGCAACCAGGGGATTCTGAAGCGCAGGTCGACACCGGCAATTGTATTGTTTTTATTAGTGTAGCCGCCGCCGAAAATGAGGTCTTGAAGATTCGTTTTTCCGCTAAATCCGGGGCCACCTTCCTGTCTGACAAAGTTTCCACCTATCTCAAACCAGGACGTCGGCTTTAAAGAGAGTTTCATGCCGATGAAATAGGGATGCCGTAGAGAATCACCTGAGCCGGTTTCATCAAAGCGGGAGAAGATAAATGAGTATTTAAAGTTACCAAGATATTTCTTGACCCATTTGACATCAACCGGTTCGGGACTGGAAAGCTTGATCAGGTCAAAATTTCCGGCATTATCAGTCAAGGTCAGCGCACCCCTGTAACCGGGGCCGAACCAGTTCTCATCACGTCCGACCTCCAGCTCGATACCGCCACCGCCAATTTTTACATATCCTTTCTGCAATGCAAGGCGGTATGAACGCTCATTCGTTTCCGGTCTTGGCGTTGTCAGAAAGATCGGCTCCAGCATTAGCGTAACCTTGTCGGCAATAAAGCCTTCCGCTGCCCAGCGCAGTTCAACACTGTTACCTCGGCGATAGACTACACCCTCATTATTTTCAAGAAGCGGTGTTCCTTCAGTACCGGACTGATGGAGAATTGGTGAAAACTCCGGTCGAAGATCCCCACCAATAAAACCGAATGCCGACTGGTGGCCAGGATCCCGTACATACCTTGAATAACTTCTTGGAACTCCATCCAGATAAACATAGCGCAGCTTTGCGAATGCAACGGGATTATAGTCGAACCAGGCTGCTTTTTCCGGTTCAGTATAAAGCGTCAGCTCCCTGGGGATGAGCTGATGCAATCTTTCGATAATTTCTTGGGCAAAAACAAGCGACTCGTTTTCAATCGAAGGCAAATTCTTCTCCGCCTCGCTAACCAGCCGTGCGGCCTCAGCCTTGGAAAAGGGTTTGATTCCCTTGACTTCGGAAGTAACGAGACCAAAGCCGGTCAATTTCTCCAGGTAGAGGTAGATGGGGCTGTCCAGCGGAATGTTGTTGGAGGCGAGTGCCCAAGCGGAGGAAGGAAGAAGCGCCAGCATACAGGCAATAGCCAGGGCCAGGAAATTTCCGATACCGAATGCTTTCCGAATTTCATTCATGATTTGGGTTCCATTCACCTATGTAGTGTAATTGCGGCGATTGCCGTTTAAAAAGATACCATTAAATCAAAATAAATCAGCATCATTGAGCCTTTTTCCCTCAGCATCTTTCCTAGCCAGAACCGGTTCTCCTTGCAAGGGCCATGCGATAGCCAGTTCCGGATCATTCCAGATGATGCTACGTTCATGCTCTGGCGCCCAATAGTCCGTGGTTTTGTAGAGGAATTCCGCGGTGTCAGAGAGTACAAGGAAACCATGCGCAAACCCTTCCGGTATCCAGAGCTGACGCTTGTTTTCCGCTGAAAGTATTTCCCCTACCCACTTGCCAAATGTCGGAGAATTCTTTCGTATATCGACTGCAACATCAAAGACTTCTCCTGAAATAACACGCACGAGTTTGCCCTGAAGCTGTTTTATCTGATAATGGAGGCCACGCAAAACGTTCTTGGCCGAACGGGAATGGTTATCCTGGACAAATTTTGTTTTGATGCCGGTCTTTTCTTCCCATATCTTCTGGTTGAAGCTTTCAAAAAAGAAGCCCCGCTCATCACCAAAAACTTTCGGTTCAATAAGCAAAACATCAGGAATAGAGGCAGGTGTAATTTCCATCTAATATTCCTCTCGAAGAACGTGATTCAGATAATCGCGGTAAGAAGACCTCGGTGTAGCAGAATTAAGCTTTTCAAGCACCGCCGTGTCAATTAACTCTCTACGAAAGGCAATTTTTTCAAGGCAGGCAATTTTCAATCCCTGCTGGGTTTACCGCCCCTGCTCGACCATCTCTGTAAACAATACTTCATAATCATCAGTAACTTTATCCCAGGAATAATAGAGCCGAATTCTTTCGACAGCTTTATCTTTATATGCAGAAAGCTCTTGCCAGTGATCCAGAGCCCATTGCATCTGTGTTGCCAAAGCTAGTTCATCTTTTTCAAAGAAAACACCGGCATCAGCAAGGACATCACGGCTGAAAGACACATCAATAGCGATTGTAAAACAGCGACTTGCCATTGTTTGCAGTAAGGCAGGATTGGTCCCTCCCACCTCATTACCGTGAATATATGCAAAACAGTTGCACCAGATTTCGTTAAGCAATTCCCTGTCATAAATAGAGCCGGGCAATATTATGTTCGGATTTCCAGCAGCCTCGTCCCTGATCTTTCGTGAATAATCGCTTTCGTATGGCACTCCACCTATGACCACCATTTTTTTGTCGGTAGTAAGTTGTTTGTATGCCCGGATCGTCAATAAGGGATTATTCTCCGGTTCAAACCTGGTGATCTGTAAAAAATATTCGCCTTGCTTTATTCCAAGCTTTTCCAGCAATCCAGACTTTCTACTTTCAGACAGGTAGGCGCCATAGGGGATAAATGTTGTAGCCGCATTGTACTCACTGGCATAGTAATCTTGAATACCGTGGGAATCCGCAATAACACGGTGAGCCAGGATTGTAGAAATACGCTCGGACAATTTGTAGTATGTCCGTGCAAGCTTGCCCCACTTACCCCGCTTCCACTCAAGTCCATCGGTGTTAATAGCAATACGTTTTCCCAATAGACAAGGAATTAACAGAGCCGGGCTATTGGCGGCGTTGCAGACCATGTACACATCGTATGGCTGGCGAATGGCATGAAGGATGGAAAAAAATGTGTGTGAAAGGGTATCAAGGGATTTTTTCTTAAGATTGGGAAGATAGACAAGCTTCATCCCGAGGAATTCATCCAGTTTTTCAGGATAATAGCTTTTACGGCAATAAACTGTCACCTCATGCCCACGCTCTGTCAAGCGTTTGCCAAGTTCTTCATAGAAAGTTTCAAAACCACCATAGTTGGCGGGGACACCACGGGTGCCGATTAGTGCAATTTTCATTAGTCAACTTGTTCCATTCGTTGTAATACAAGATGAGTCTGTGAAGGTTCAGTAACTTTTTTTTAC
>JAJZQA010000095.1 GCA_021810985.1 Deltaproteobacteria bacterium | reverse complement strand
TGGAGGAGGTGATGAGCTTTGTCGCTCAGCGGCTTGCCGAGGAACTTCTCATACAGTTCGATGATGTAGGGGTTTTCATGGGATTTACGGAGTTTCTTGCCCTTATCCTCATCATAAAGAACCTTGGTTCTCTTTTTGAGAAGCTCGACATCTCCATGGTGATACGGCTGACCGCCACCGCCGATACAACCGCCGGGGCAGGACATGATTTCGATTGCATGGTACTCGGATTTACCGGCGCGAACTTCTTCAAGAAGCTTGCGGGCATTGCCGAGCTCGTGTGCAATACCGATATTCAGAGTATGCGGACCAACCTGGACCTTAGCGGAACGGATGCCCTGCATACCACGAACTGCTTCAAAATCAACACTCTCAAGAGTCTGACCGGTAGCAAGTTCGTATGCGGTTCTCAGAGCTGCTTCGATAACACCACCAGTTGCGCCGAAGATCGGAGCAGCACCAGTGGACTCACCAAGAGGATGATCGAAGTCTTCGTCAGGAAGCGCGGCGAAGTCGATGTTCATACGCTTGATAAGGCGTGCGAGCTCACGGGTGGTAATGGAGTAGTCAACATCAGGGTTACCGTTGACTTTGAACTCCGGACGGTCGCACTCGTACTTCTTGGCGAGGCAAGGCATCACGGAAACAACTACCATCTTCTCCCTCGGAATTCCGAGGATGTCGGCAAAGTAGGTTTTTGCGACGGCGCCGAACATCTGCTGCGGAGAACGTGCGGATGAAGGAACATCAAGGAGGTCCGGGAACTGATGCTCGAAGAACTTGACCCATGCAGGACAGCAAGAGGTAAGGATCGGCAGTCTGACAGTCTTGTCGCCATCAAGATAGCGGGTAAGACGGTCAAGGAACTCAGAACCTTCTTCCATGATGGTGAGGTCGGCTGCGAAGTCGGTATCGAAAACGTGGTCGAAACCAAGTCTGCGAAGTGCGGCAGCCATTTTGCCGGTTACGGAAACGCCGGCTTCAATACCGAGGTCTTCACCAAGGGCAGCACGGACAGCAGGTGCGGTCTGAACAACGGTGACTTTCTCAGGATCGGCAATCGCGTTAACGATTTCCCAAGTGTGGTCGCGCTCAACAAGAGCACCAACCGGACAGACGGCCGTACACTGACCACAGAAGGTACAGACGGAGTCTTCCAGGTTCATTTCGAATGCAGGAGCGACAACGGAGGTAAAGCCCCTGTTTACGCCGGACAGAACACCACAGGTCTGCACGTCGTTACACATGGTTTCGCAACGACGACACATGATGCACTTGTCCATGTCGCGAACGATTGAGGGAGAAATGTCCTTGCGATAGGTGGACATAACGCCTTCATAGCGAACTTCACGGACACCGAACTTCTCGGCAACGTCCTGCAGATCGCACTCGCCGGACTTCTGACAGACCAAGCAGTCCTTCGGGTGGTCGGAAAGAAGCAGCTCGAGTACGGTTTTACGGGCATTAAGAACACGCATGGTGTTGGTCTTAACTTCCATTCCGTCTGTGATAGGAGTGGCGCAGGCCGGTGCAAGATTCTTACGGCCGGCAACCTCGACCACGCAGATACGGCAGGAAGCTGCCATGTTATTCACTGCCAGGTCCTCAAGATTGAGGTAGCAGAGAGTAGGAACTTCAATGTTAAGTTTTTTGGCAGCGTCTAGGATCATGCTGCCCTGCGGAACTTCGGTTTCTTTACCGTCAATGGTAATTTTTAGCATAGACATGTATATGAGCTCCTTTTACTTATTGTTTAACAAACCCTACTGTTTAACAATCGCATCAAACTTGCACTTGTCGATACATGCGCCGCACTTGATACAGGCAGCCTGATCGATGAAGTGAACTTCCTTCACTTTGCCGGAGATGCAGTTAACCGGACATACGCGGGCACAGAGGGTACAGCCAACGCACTTCTCGGGAACGATGACGATCTCGAGCAGGTTCGTACAGACACCGGCAGGACACTTCTTGTCACGAACGTGAGCAAGATACTCGTCAGCGAAGGTATTCATGGTGGACAGAACCGGGTTAGGCATGGTCTGACCGAGGCCACAGAGTGCCGTATCCTTGATGTTTACCGCGAGGGTCTTCATTTTCTCGAAGTCAGCCTCGGTACCTTGGCCATCACAGATCTTGTGAAGGGTCTCATAGAGACGCTTGGAACCGATACGGCAAGGGGTACACTTACCGCAGGTCTCATCCATGGTGAAGTCGAGGAAGAACTTGGCGATGTCGACCATACAGGTATCTTCGTCCATGACGATCATACCACCGGAGCCCATCATGGAGTTTTTGGCAAGGAGGTTGTCGTAGTCGATGGGGCAATCCGCGTCTTTATAGGTGAGAGCACCACCGGAAGGACCACCGGTCTGAACGGCTTTGAACGCTTTGCCGCCGGGGCAACCGCCACCGATTTCGAAGATGATTTCCTTCAGGGAGATGCCCATCGGTACTTCGATGAGACCAACATTGGTGATGTTGCCTGCCAACGCGAAAACCTTGGTTCCCTTGGACTTTTCGGTTCCGATTGCAGAGAACCAGTCAGCACCCTTTACGAGAATTGCCGGGATGTTGGCAAAGGTCTCAACGTTGTTAACGATGGTCGGCTTACCCCAGTAGCCGGCGTTTGCCGGGAAGGGAGGCTTGGTGTAAGGCTCGCCGCGGCTTCCTTCCATGGAGCGGATGAGAGCGGTTTCCTCACCGCAAACAAAAGCGCCGGCACCGTACTTCAGCTCGATGTCGAAGCTGAAATCGGAACCGAAGATGTTTTTGCCGAGCAGGCCATAGGCACGAGCGTCGTTGATAGCCATGATAAGGCGCTTGATGGCAAGCGGGTACTCTGCACGGATGTAGACAACGCCGATGGATGCGCCGATTGCATAACCGCAGAGAGCCATTGCCTCAACGATTGAATGCGGGTCGCCTTCGAGGATGGCGCGGTCCATGAATGCACCGGGGTCGCCTTCGTCAGCATTACAGACAACATATTTCTGGTCGGCCTGATTGGCAGCCGCAAAGCTCCACTTGGTACCGGTAGGGAAACCGCCGCCCCCACGGCCACGGAGACCGGATTTCTTCATTTCGTCGATAATCCCGGCCGGAGTGTTTTTCGTGATAGCATTGGCAAGTGCCTCGTAACCGCGCACTCCAATGTAATCCTCTATATTCTCAGGATCGATAAAGCCGCAGTTTCTGGTGGCAATTCTAAGCTGTTTTTTCGTTGAATCCATTCTCGAACTCCTCCCCTTATTTATAATTCAACCCTGTTATAGTTAACGGGAACCACGGTGCCGGTAACTTCACCGCTCTTCAAGTACTTCTGCACCAGTTCCCTGGCGCCGGTTTCATCCAGCTTGCCGAAGCATACAGGGTCTTTGCCGGGCAGGGTTACAACAACAGTCGGCTCGGAGTGACAGTAGGTCATGCAACCGGACTGCATATACTCAACATTGCTAATGCCCTGTTTGGCCGCCTCGTCCTTCATAGCGTCCATAACAACCTTGCCGCCGGATGCTATGCTGCAGGTAGCAAGGGAGACATTAACGATAATCTTGTCCTTTTTGGCGGCTGCTTTGGCCTTGGACTCTGCCTGCAACGTCATGAGATCAGCCACAGATGATATTTTTGCCATGATCTAACTCCTTCGGTTCTATTGAATTAATATTCAGCGATGATAGATTTGACTTGGTCAGGCGTTACATGAGCATAGACCTTTTCGCCAACCGTCAAGATTGGAGCCAAGGCGCATGCGCCAACGCAACGGAGACAATCGATGGAGAACTTGCCGTCCGGAGTAACTTCACCGACTGGAACGCCCAATGCTTCCACGAAGGCATCGACGACTTTCTGAGCGCCCTTGACGAAGCAGGCAGTACCCATGCAGATGGAGATGGGATATTTGCCCTTCGGAACCATGGTAAAGAAGGTATAAAAGCTGACAACACCATAAACCTTGGCCAAGGAAACATCCATATAGTCAGCAACGAATTGCTGAACTTCCTTGGGCAGGTAACCGAAAAGGCTTTGTGCTTTGTGAAGCACGGTAACTAAGTGACCTTCTTTCGTGGGAAGCTGATTGACAAACTCTTCCAGTTCTTTGTAAAGCCCTGAAGGTAGCGTTGCACGATCCGGAAGTCTGCAGTCCCCTGTTAACTGACACGTTGATCCTGTTTGCATACTGTTGCACCTCTCCTTTCGTTTTTAGCCAAATGGGAAGCTTGGCCTGTGTTTTACCTCAACAACAATCACCCAAACAACAAAGGTTACTCGATGTGCGTAAGCAAGTGCACTCAATTGTCCTGCTGAACGGAAACTCTGGAGACGACACTGTCAAGTCGCAGATATTCCCGCAAGATAAATAAGATGGGTTTTAAAAGAAGCGGGTAGAATGAAGTTTGACATTTCTGGGAATGTCCCGAAAGAACCACGCGGTTTAAAACAGTTGTGCCGCAGGCAGGACGAACCTCAACATCAAATGAAACCGAATTGTGGGCCACGCGGCACTTCATCATAAGTCCAACTATTTGTCAAGGGTATTTTTCCCCCTCAACATGCCGCAAAAACAATTCTATGAAAACAATTTATATCTATTTTTCAGGAAGTTGCGACGCTCAAGGATTCACACGGCAACGAGGTCCAATCGGATGCAAATGCATGATGAAATTCCTTTACACGCACATACAATTATTCACATAAAAACACCAGCAATTTTTTACAATCGCGCGATATTGACGCTTTGCCGGAAGGCGCTTCTTCCGAAGCCGCCAAGCAACTGCTTTGAAAATAACCGCTGGCTCGTGTTATCTGTTGACGATAAAACCCTGAACATGCAAAGTTTGAACAGCTAAAAGAGAGGAGAGATTCTACAGGTTGGTATTGCCAGCCGAACCGCTGCTTGCCGATTCATTGCGCTAATTACGAAAAGAATTTCACCATAACCATTTTTTTTTGTCAAGGCAAAACAAATCGCTATTTCAAGCAAATACGCAGACAAATAAGGAAAAGCTCCGGGCAAAAAAGATCTGCCCATGAAAAGAACATTGCCCGGGGATGATACGATATCGAGAACGTCGCTATACTGTAACAAGACCGCTGATTAACGCTGCCAGGGCGACAATCCGGCCTCACCGGATTGGAAAACATAGGCTGCCCGCAGGGTGAGGACTGAGGCTGAGTCAAGAAGAACCGTTTCCGGATGAAAACTACTAAACGACTATTCTGAAGCCAGCTGACTGTCGCGCAGAATCCACCACGAGGTTTCTTTCTTTCATGGAGTACGCAATGCTGAGATTGTTGAAAGCCATTTGGGGCCGTGGAGTAAGACAGGCGAAATATCCGGAATCAACGGTAAAGGAAGCCATCGAGAGAGTAGCGGAAAAAACCGACCCCTGGTTGAGGTCTGTATCTGACTATACGTTCAAACTGCGGCAGGCGGTAATTATCTCCCTTGAGTATGTGGAAGGACTGGTAAACGGACTACTACCGCCAATTTCCGTCAAGTTCGATTCGAACGAATCTTGTTCCGGCCTTGCGGTTTTTTTTACCAGTCGGGACGAAATGTTAAAAGCAGTACAAAACGATCGGGAACTGGCCGGTTATCTCCGGGAACACGAAACCGCTTCAAAACAGATTACGGCACTTCTGCTCATGGAAAAATCAGAAAAAACGATCTTCGGCGCTGAACTGTCAGGGAATGTGGTTGCGCGCGATGTTCCGCAGACTTCGGTCACCTTCCAGAACCAAAGGTTCCTCGAACCAGCGGAGAGTGAAAATGAAACCCGCCGCAGATTGGAAAACAGGGCATTTGACCACCTCCTGAAACTCGCGCAAAGACAGATAACAACAGCCAAATCTACCAGGAAAAACCTTGAACGACGGCGGACACTGCTGCAAGCAAAACTGACCGTACTGCGAAGGGAATACGAAGATCTCGCTGAAGACGAACTCGAGGCAATGCCAGATGTCGCGGAAATACTCGGACAACTGAAACAGGTTGAAGCACAAGTAAAGGAACTCGGCGCCGAAGATAAGATGCTTAACGTCTATTTGGACATTGCAGTCAAGATTCTTTCACGCCCCGAGGAACACCTTTGGGGAAAAAAGCAGCATATTATCCTTGATCAGAGTGGAATCAAACGAGCGCACCCAACGGAATACAGCAGCGAGTTCATTCTCCAGGAACTTTGTAACTCAGAAGGTCGAAAATGGGTTACCCTTCTGGTCACCCTGTCCGCTGACGACTTACGAAACTTGTGTTGCGATACCTGCGTTTCAGACACGAACACACACCAATGAAAGCTCAATCTCGGGCTTAGCTGCCTGTTAGGAAACAAAGCATCCTCGCAAGGCATAGTTCACCCCCGAAATGAGACGTAGCCGTTTCACCGAAAAATTCCAATTAAGAAGCACGTTCAAATCCAGTGTTTCGGGTACTGGCGATGGTGGACGACGTTATTGGTGATCAATGCCACCGCCAACAGGATAAGCACCCCGGCAAGAACTGGTACCAGGACGAAGGCAAAACCCGCATGCCCCTGCGCCCCGATCAAGGCGGTCGCACCACCGGGAGGATGGGTCGTACCGGTCAGATACATCAGGAATATTGCCACCCCGACTGCCAGAGAAATCGTATACGGATTCGATCCAAACAGGGCAACAATGACAACTGCTGCTATCGCCGAAATCAGGTGACCGCCGACCAGGTTTCGCGGCTGGGCCAACGGTGAGTCATTGGCACCGAACAGCAGCACCGCAGATGCGCCAAAAGAACCAATCAACAAGGGAAATCCGGCCATTTCGGTAACTGCGATAATGGCAAGGATTGACAAACTCCCGCTGATAAGTCCCCACGTTGCATACTTAAACGATTTAGGAGCACATGCCCCCCTGAGCGTCCCCTTCATTTTGCCCGGCATCCGGGTAAGTCTTTGCTTCATGCACCTCTCCTTTCTTTCTCGAAAATTCATTCGTCGCAGTCAAAAATCATGAAGTACGGGATCTTTGACTGGTTGTGTCTGATAACACTACGCCCGGCAAAACTCTTTTTCCTTAACTCAAATCAATAACAACACTTTTCAAGCGGATATATTCGCGGCAATCACGTCGAATTCTACCCTTTTTTCACTTTACTTGACTCTGGTCAATGTTGAATTGCAACACATAGTTCATTCTGTGCCTAGACAAAAGAGCCTCGAATTGCCAAGTGGATCCAGACGATACTTGAGGTACTGACGTGAACCAGGAAAATGGCATTCGCAAGCCAATTGCGAAACACTAACACAAAAGGACAGCGCAACGGTCAAACTTTAAATCGGCCGGCTACACGCGAGCGGAGGTAGAGAATGAAAAAAGCAGTCATCATCGGGATGGGATTTGGTGGACTTCGAGCCGCCCGCGCCCTGTCGGGCAAGGGAGTGGAGGCGCTCGTCATCGATCGGCGCAACTTTCACCTTTTCCAGCCACTTCTTTATCAGGTGGCAACGTCATTTCTCGAACAGGAGCACATCGCCTATCCTTCCCGGGCACTTCTGCGCACGTTGAAAGGGATCAACTTCCGGCTCGGAGAGGTAACCGGCGTCGATTTGAACAACAAGGTGGTTCATCTGGCGGACGGGGACGCTTCCTACGACTACCTGGTTATGGCAGCTGGCAGCGTAACGCACTACTTCGGCATGAAGAGTATCGAGGAGCAGTCATTTGATCTGAAATCGCTGGACAAAACGGTCCGACTGCGTACCCACATTCTGGAAAACTTCGAGCGCGCAGCGCGAGAGCCGGACCCGGCAAAACGGCACGCCCTTCTAACCTTTGTCGTGGTTGGAGGCGGTCCTGCCGGCGTAGAATTCGCCGGTTCGCTGCAGGAACTAATCCGCTTCGAGCTTGTCAAGGACTATCCCTGCCTCGATATCGCGGATACCAAAATTATTCTTCTGGAAGCACGCGGCTCCATCCTGCCCTTCCTCCCGGAAAAACAGCGCACCTATGCACTGCGGAAACTGAGCGAAATGGGCGTAACCGTCAGCCTGAATACGCAGGTAAGCGGCGCCGAAACCGGCAAGGTCCTGCTGGCCAATGGCTCGCATATCCCTTCCCACACCATTCTCTGGTCGGCCGGGGTCCAAGCCGCACCTTTGGCAGCCACGCTCACGATTGAAAAGGGCGCGGCCGGCCGGATCCGGGTAGAACCCGACCTGACCATTCCCGGTCACCCCGAGGTATTCGTGGTTGGCGACCTCGCCTTTCTGGAGCAAGACGGGACCCCCCTGCCGATGGTTGCTCAGGTTGCCATGCAGGGAGGGGCCTATGCCGGTACGACAATCCATAAACGGATCAAGGGACTCCCCGTTGCGCCTTTCCGCTACTTCGACAAGGGAAACATGGCAATCATCGGCCGCAATACAGCTGCGGTAAATGCATTCGGTTTCTTCAAGTTTACCGGCTTCTTCGCTTGGGCAGCCTGGCTGGCCCTTCACCTCTATTACCTGGAAGGGCTTCGCAACCGGGTAATGGTCGGCATTAATTGGTTCTGCAATTACTTCTTCCGAGCCCAGCAGATTCGTGTCATATCAACGCCGATTGCGGTTAAAGAGGACGTCGAGCCGCCAAAAGCGGAAATTGTCTCTACCGTACAATCCGGTTGAGGAGAAAGCGGAATATTGTGAAAGTAAGAA
>JAJZQA010000094.1 GCA_021810985.1 Deltaproteobacteria bacterium | reverse complement strand
TCCGATGCTGCCGTTGAGAGTGATTTTGGGATAGAGATTGGCTGTTGCCACGCCAACCTGGGCGCACGCGGCATGGAGGAGTTCTTCTGAGGCCCTGATGTCGGGACGCTGACGGACAAGCGATGAAGGAAGGCTTACAGGAATATCAACCGGCAGCTCGATATTTTCCAGCTCAAATTCAGGAAGGCCGCCCTCCCCCGGTAATTTACCCGCCAATACCGCCAGTTGATGGCGTGTCTGGGCCAGATCCTTTTCGAGAGGCGGCAGTGTCGCTCGAACCTGGGCAAGCTGAGTACGCTGCGCAAGAACCTCGGAACGCGATACTGCGCCAACAAGATACTGCTGATCAACTATTTCCAGATATTTTTCCAGCAAAGAAACGGTTTCACCGGCTGAACGCAGCTGTCCGCGCAGGGAGGCTTCTCGCACCGCCGTTGTCGCAATATTCGCGGTAAGAGAAAGATACGCACCTTCCAGGAGAAACCGCTGGTAATCGACCTGTGCCCGCAACGCTTCCAATTCCCGGCGATTGCCGCCGAAAATATCGAGCGTATACGATACGTTTACCGTGGCGTTGAACAGGGTGAAACTGCTGGGACCAGACGAAGGTTGACCAAAGGAAGCGCCTGTTGATTTGCGCCGTACCACGGAAAAGTCGCCATCAACACTCGGGTAATACACAGTTCCGCCCCTGGCACGAAGATTTTCTTCTGCTTCGCGGAGACGGGCTTGTGCCGCGGCAAGCGACGGATTGTCCGCGAGTGCCTGACGAATCAAGGCATTCAACGATTCGGAATGAAACAGGGTCCACCATTCCCCGGCAATATCGGTACCGAAGAGAAAACGTTGAGCGCCGCCGGCAACACCGGGTGCTGAAGCGGTTTCGGCCGGCAGCGGCTCAGGGGTATACTCTTTGACGGAAGGCGTCTCAGGCGGGCGAAAATCCGGTCCAACCGCACATCCTGTCGCTATCAAACAGGCAGTTACGAGAAAGGCTGCCCTGCCCTTGTGTAAATGTTCTTTGAGCATAAATCTCCCGAGTACTACCATATGTGGCATCAACCTTACTACAAGCAGCTGTTAACTCTGTAGACGAAAGTACCTCAAATACAAACTGTCTGCCGTATTCCGAGTCCCGTGAGCAGCCCGGTAACCATTACATCCGCCAGGATAGCCGGATCAACCAAAGGGAAATCCCTCGTATGCAAAGCAGCGGAAACCACCCCATGTACTCCCGCCCAGAGAACCTGGGCCAAAGTGTCCCCATCCATGCTGATTAACACCCCGGCAGCACTGCAAGCAGCGACCAGATCGCGATAGTGGAGGTAAGCTCGACGGCTCATGGTATCGTTTTCCATGTAAGTAGCAGGTGAACCATACACGGAAGGATTGGTAAAAAAAGCCACCCGGTACTGTTCCGGATTTGCCAGACCAAATGATACGTAGGCAAGCAGGACCCTACGTAATGTTGCCAACAAGTCGTTATTTTCGCCCACGATTTTCAGAATGGTTTGATGTAGTTCAACGTAGAACTCTTCACAGAGACAGAAGAGGATTTCGTCTTTATCCTTAAAGTAAAGGTAGATGGTCGTTGGCGAATAACCGATGCGACTAGCCAGTTTCCGCATGGAAAAATTCCCATAACCATCTAAGGAAAAAATCTCGCGTGCCGCCAGGAGAATTTCACGCCGGAACTCTTCTTTTTTTTGGAGACATTTATCTGTCATGCTACCCGCTTAACAGCGTTAAGTGATGCGTTCACAAACTACTAAAACAATGAACAAGAGTCAAGAAACTATTAAACATCGCATACAATGTTTAGTGATAATTTGAAGGTATCAGAAGTGGTTACGGTGGATTGTTCAAAGAGAGAAGGCAGGAGCACTTTACTTTTTATGCAAACAAAAGGAGCACCTCCCTACTGGAAAGTGCTCCCATTTAATTCCGCATCAGCTTGGACAAAATTCCGTCAGTAGGCATATAGAACTGAAATATTGGCCTTTTCCTGCGGATTAGTTTCCCTTTCGGCCCGTACCTCGATCCGGTAGGTGGTAGGAATGGTCAAGCCGCCCCCTTCGATATCGGCGGACTCGACAACATTTTCACCTTTGCGCAAGTTCGGCATGTCAGCCTTGTCGGTATTTCCTTTCACGGGGGTGCCGACAATTTTTGCATACACTTTATAGCCGGGCTGCTGCTTGAATATATTTGTATCCAGGGTCGATTTGAGAACAAAGGTCATATCCGGGTTGTCACGAGGGTCAATAGTTTTACTGCATCCGGAACTCCATTTGTTCGTGGTGCTATCAAGCTTCTGCTGCAGACATGCCAGGTTGCCCAGGGACAGATTAAGGCTGGTGTTCGACGCATAACTGGTCATCAGATCTGAAACGCCCGTTGAATAATTGCCAAAGATGGCGCTGTTAAGTTTTGGTACGAACTCATTGACCGCAAATGACGTGCCGCCATAGGCAGCCTCAAGGACGGTCTTGTAACGCTTCTGAGACGCCGACATCTGGATTCCTGTTGTGACGTAATACAACAGCAGCATGATGATTGCCAACGAAATTAACGTCAGCATCAACGCAGTAATGAGGGCAGCCCCTTTTTGATTGGTAACGGGTTTCATATTCACCACCTGTATAGTTTCCGTGGAAATTCCGGGGAAATCTATTAGAAAGACGCACCCAGGTTCAAGGGATTCACGGACATTCGATAGATTTTCCAGCGGTAGTTCGTGCCACCGCTCGGGATTGTAAACGTGCGGCCAAGCGTGGATGTCAATCCATCCGTTGTCGGTCCAACAGCTATGGTACCGTTGGGATACGTATAGAGAGGATCCCTGCCACCCTCGTGAGTCAGCACATACACCTGTATCGTCTTCAGTTGTTCACGAATATCCTCGCCGGACAGACCGATGAGGCTATTGGTCTCGGTTATTTGTCCACTGCTGGGAGATGACAGAATGTATACCACCTGCATGTCCGCAACACAGTCAAGAAGCGGTAGCTGAGTAAGGGTTCCATCAGAATGATTCACAAGCCCTTTAAAGAGGATGCCGGTGTTGGGAGCACAACGCTGCGGCAGGCGGTTTTCCTCGCTTTCCGCGGGTATTCGGACAAAATAATCCGCGCGATTAAAGGGCATCCGCGGCGAAGTCGTGCCTATACCGTAAATATAGTGGTTAACCTTCGACTCGTCCGGATGAAAACCGGTGGTAGTCGACAAATTGCCGTATTGTGTTGAATATGCGGTGCCGGACGTCACCAATTGTTTGGTAAAGGTGCCGGTCAGGTCAACCTTCAACACGACAACCCAATCATCGGGATTAAGATTTTCCTGGGTCCAGGAAACGGGAGTCATCGTCGCCGGCTTGGTCTGGCCGGTATAGTTCATGAAGCTCCAGCGCTGTGCAGCCGTCGAAGTTCCGAGACTCGTGGCGCGAACAACAAGATAATCGGAACCGGTAATCAATACGTTGGGGTTGTCGGGGTCGACGTCATTTCCTCCGGAAACCCCGACCGGAACCTCGTTTGAAGCACCATTAAAGGTTGCGGCAAGCGTTTCTCCCGGGTCAACTTCACTGTAAGTTACCGTGCCGCTGAAAGACCAGGGCAGTCCGAATCCCGTCGAGGTCAGATCCTTGCGCATCATTTCGAGACCGACTATTCCCTCGATATTGCTGGCGGCACTTCTTGACTGTGTTGACGAGCGGGACATTATCCTGCTGAAGGTGTCACCGGTAACGGCGATGATAATGACAAACATCGCCATCACGATGATAAGTTCCACCAAACTGAAACCCCGGTTATCATAAAAAGGTGTACGCTTCATGGTTCAATCCTTGTCATAGCGTAATCATACACGACATTCAATTCGCAGCCGGATTCGTTATCACTCCGGACACGACATGATCATATTTATTACCGCGCTGTATCCAACTGACGCCGACATTGACCCGCTTCGTGGTCGGTGAAGTGGCCCCGGCCGGAATGGCGTCAATTTTTTTGGTGACCGTGTAATTGACGATGGTGCTTCGAATATTCACCGGCAGCGTGAAAGATCTTTCCGTTGCTCCGGTAATTCTGGCAAAGGGCATGCTCTTGATCTTCGCCACCTGGTTTTCTCCGATCAGGGTGGCCTGAGTCCGCATTTCGTTCTGCAGATTCGTCACGATGGCCAGGTTAAGCGCCTGCATGACGCCCAAGAGTCCGATCATGAGAATGACCACGGCAACCATGACCTCGATCAAGGTAAAGCCGGAATCATTTGATTTCGATATTAGCTTTTGTACACGCTGCCGCATTTTTGCTCCCCTGATTAATTATTCTTCCCGTACTGACCCTCGATGGGGTGATGACCAGCGCATCCATGGCCGGACTGGCATCGGTAAATACACACACGACTTTTTCAACTGGGCTTAACGTTGCGGCGTCAAGCATCATGCCCCGATCATTAAATTCGATGGTCCCGGAAGAACTGAGTGTAACCGGAAAACGGAGATTTTTACTCTGAACGACAGTACCGGCGTCAGCTTCGGATGAATATCTCCTGAACACCAGCGTGGCAGCATCGGGAAATTGAACATCGAACGTTTGGCCGGTAACAATGGCCCGCTGCCGAATGGCCATGATATCGGCAGACATCTCCTTCACCTCGCGGTCGATATTCTGCCTTGTTACCCAGCTATTGAAGTTGAGGGTGGCAATAGCAAGAAGAATTCCGATAATCGCAATTACCACCATCAACTCTATCAAGGAAAATCCGTTCCGGGTCATATTATCGCTCCTGAATATGGAGTATCTTTTTCACCGGCTTTTTAAAAGCATCTGCAGGTGGCGCCGGAAGAGGCGGTTTCCCGGTGCCCACATCCGCCTGCCGGCCTCCTCGACTGAAAGAAATATCGCCAAGGTTAACAACCACGATCGAGCCGGTAGAAAGCTGGATCATGATTTTCCCTTTCAAGGTTCCTGCTGACGGTGCTCCGCCGGTTCCATAGTTCACAAGCCAAAACAAGGTTTCCCCACCAAATCCGCAAATGTCGGAAGTGGGTTTGAAAGTGGTGAACTGCAGGAGGCCGTTTGTTTTGACACTGGGAGAGGTTACGACACGCTCCGCCTTAAAGGCCTTGCCATCATAGGTTCCCGGTGCATCAAGGTTGATATACCAGCCATCCGTATGGTTTATAGTCAGACTTGCGTTAGCGGTATCCACATCCGAAGATTGGTCTGTAAGACTGTCTATGGAACGCGCGGTGGTACAGGTGCTGTCAATATTCTTGATGGGACCGCTTGCCGTTGAATAACAAGGCTCTTTGATACCATAAAGAGTCATGATATTGTCAGCGGCATCAACACCGTCGGTGTTATTTTTATAAAAATATCTGCCGGTACCGAAATAGAGCCAGAGCACCGGTTTACCTGAGGATTTATCGGCGTCATCGTAAAGTTTCTCGATGGCGGCCGTTACCGGACCAACACCATCGATTACCGTACTCAGCGCCCACTGTGCCGGGTCGGTCTTTTCTTTCGTAACCAGGCGGAGAAGTCCTCCGTCCGTCCAACTTTCAACACCGCTTTCCGTCTTCGGTTTTACATATCCGACATACACCGCATCGGTGCTGTAGTATCCAAGGGAATAGCGGTTGTTTTTGTCGGTATCAATGGCATTGGTGGCCAGCGATCCGCCAAAGGCCTTGGCTATCCCCGAATCAAAAACCCAGTAGTTGCTGTTCAACACGAATGGCGGGGCTGCATTGATATCGACCACGAAAACCTTCAGCGTTTTGTCCGATTTGGCATAGAACTGGTGCGTGGCAGGATCAATGGGCCCGGTGGGCCCGGAGGCAAAGACGACGAACCAGCGGCCATTTTTGCCGGTATCGGGGTTGTTGCTGGAGTTATTGCCATTTATTCGAACAATTGCCGGTTCGGAAAGCGAGTAGCCCAAGTCCGGATGGGTAAATTCCCATTTAAGGGCCGGATTCTCCGGGTCGGTCACATCGAGGGCAAAAACCGACGATAGACCATGTTCCTTGAAGTTGACAACGTTCATGGGGGCCTTGACGCAATCCGAACAGGTTGCATCAGCAGCACGACTGGCTCCGCCGAGCCCCATCTGGCCGATGAGAATCGAACGCCAGCTGGTTGCGTTAAAGTCCAGTTCATTGTTCGCATTTTTCACGGTCGTTTTGGTGCAGTCCCAGTAGTTGCTGGAGGAGCATCCGGTCGGCTTATTGAGACTGGCATCAACCAGCACCGTACTGTTGTCCACATAATACAAGTGAGTATAATTCGGGTCGGTAAAATACTGCAGGTACGGCAAGGCGTTCTCCGGGATAAAGGCCCATTTTTCTTTACCTACCTCGGAACCTGTCAATTTGGCCTTTTCAAAACCAGTGGTCAGCCTCTCGACTTTTCCGAGGGAAATGGCATGTAAAGCTCCGTCATTGGCCCCCACATAGACCATGCCGCGTGCTGCGTAATCTTTTGAAGTTGTATACGATTCATAGGTCCCATCACCGTAGTCAAGGTGATACCCGTTCTGCGTCCTGTCCGATTGAACTTTTGGTGTCGATGTGACGATATCTCCGAGCTTCCAGACCCCTACCCCTTTAGACGGATCCGCGGTTGTGAGATTTGCATAGCCGCTCACCGTGCGACTTCGGTATCCGGTAATATCGTAGCCGTAAATATATTTCATGACATTCAAGGCGGTGGTTGCATCGGCAACGTTCAAATAAGTGGAAAGATTCCCCCAATCGGTGCTCAATGTGGCAAATTTGTCATTGGTCAGCGTGAACAGGGAACCGGCCTTATTGATCAGGAACTTTCGATAGGGGGTAGCGGTGAGGTCACGTTTATATAATTCTGTCCCCGACTTCCAGAGCGCCTTTAACGAATCAGGATCGATCGTATCGATAAAGGTGTAGTTCCCCAAGCCATCATCTTTATATCTCTTGGCAACCGTTTTGTTTGTGGAGTCATCGAAGACAAAATCAACCCGGTAATCCTTTTTAAGGTCGAGGATCGGGTCGAAGGCCTGATCGTAATCGGTATCCTCTCGAATGGTACTGTTGGAAATATAGGGATCGAAATAATACCAGTAGTTTTGCAGGTCGCCAATCCAGTTGACCTTTTGCTGATTACCGGTAGCGATATCGATACTGAATTCTTTTTCCGGATAAAATATTGCGGTAATCAGGTTGGCGCCGCTCTGTCCCCGGTTGCTAACAATGGATGCCGCTGTTCCGGATGCCGAGCCGGTGGCGATATCCTTGAGAGCCGCCTCCAGATTTGTGGCAAGAGCGGAAGGATTCTCGGCTTTATACAGAGAGGTCCCGCCATTTGTTGCGGTATTGTCCAAAAGTGTCTCGGAATTACACTCACCGGTAAGTCCGTTCGAGGAGCCGTTAAAGACCACATAGGTCTTGATCGCCTGATTTTTCTCCGTTGGTTCTGCCGTTGACGCAGTTGAAAGGCTGAAAGAATTAATGTTGCGGTTATTTGCAATCCAGGCCAGGTTGTCCAGGTTCACGCTGCCACCGTAGGTCGGGCAGGTATTTGTCCAGCTTGTCGCCCCCCCTGCGGCAGTATAAAGTTTTGCCAGATTATCGACGGAAGAATTGCGGTCCGCGGTCGACATGCCGTCAGATATCAGCAAAACATTGTTGTTCTGACAACGGTACTCGGAGGGATTCAGATTTGAAACAAAATCATCGGTGTTTATGCGCAAATCAGTCCGGCTGGTCTGCCCGGTGGTATCGGCAGAGGACTTCGCGAAGTAGCCAATGGCATTATAGAATGACTCGGCAAAAGGTGTCCATGATCTCCCCTTCAAATCGTCAATCGCCTTAACCATCCCGCTGCTATGATTGCCAACCCCTTCACTTATGCATTTCTCTCCTGAAGGACAGTTTGCGGCAGTGGCGCACTCAGTCGTGGTGGTTGAGGAGCAGCGTCCATGGCCGATATAATGTAAAATTGCGGCCCCATCCTTGTTCTCCGTTCCGGTTGCTGCCGTTCTGCAGGTGCCGGGAGAGAGACAATCCACGTCACTGGTACAGACTTTGAGGGTATCATTGGAACAGACTTTCGTGGTTGGCAGAGACACCCCTGTCTCCGTGGCAGAGCCGAACTCATTGAAGCTCATCAGACCCATGCGGATCAGGTTGGAAAAATTCTGCACCAAACCAACCGGTGCTGTGGTTTTTTTAATTTTAACCGGCAACGTGGCTATCGGCTGATTTAACTGTGCCTCTAGGCCAATGCCGGTGATAATGGCCGGCAGATTGTCATAGAGGGAGGTATCGGAAGGTGCATCGGTCGGGTCAACAACTTGCGGCACTTCGAGACTGTTGCAAAAATCCCGATGGGTCTGAATCATCGTCGAATCGAGCGTCCCGGAAATGATGGACCATCCAGCAGAGGCGGAACTGCTGCACTTGTATCCGGGGGTGCAATCACTGTCACGCGAACAGGCACCTCCATCAGGATTGAATTTTTTCTTACAGATACCGCTTGCTGAAGGCAAGGTGTAATATTGTCCCTCAAAATCGCTACTGCAAAGAATTGCCGGGTTCCCTGGCGTGATAGCGGCAGGACCATAGACACAAGTACCGGTTCCGCAGTCGGAATCCGCGGAGCAAACCTGGTTGGGATTGTCACTGCAGGTTGCATAGGAAGAATAAATATCAACGCACTGATTCTTCACCGTGCTCAGTTCATCGACACCGATATCCG
>JAJZQA010000093.1 GCA_021810985.1 Deltaproteobacteria bacterium | reverse complement strand
TCTAAATTCCAGAAGGATGAAATGGACCGGCGACTTGCGGCCCTGGAAGACCGGCTGGCAAAACTGGAGAAAAACCTCGGCGAGCAGTCCACGGCAACCGGCCCGAATGTCTCGACCCCCGAGGGAGTTTACGAGGCAGGGATTGCCGCTTTCAAGGCCGGCGAGATGCAGAAGGCGCGAGATCTCTTTACCCGTTTTGTTGAGCAGAATCCGAGCCATGCGCTGGTGCCCAATGGCCACTACTGGATCGGCGAAACATATTACAGTGAAAAGAACTACGAGCAGGCAATTCTGGCATTTCAGGAAGTAATCAAGAATTACCCGAAAAGTGACAAGGCGCCAGCGGCCCTGCTGAAACAAGGCATGTCTTTCAAGAACATCGGCGACAAGAAGAGTGCCCGCTATGTTCTGAACAAATTAAAGGACGACTATCCCCAGACCGAAGATGCAAAAAAAGCCAAGGGCTTGCTTAAGGTATTGTAGGCGCCACACAAGCCACACCACGAAAAAAGGCGGAGAAATCCGCCTTTTTTCGTGGGTATGCTGGAAAAACTCAGCCGACCTTCTCCCCCGGTTCCGCCTGTTCATCCGTTTCCGGAGGGTCGACCTTCACACTTTCCGCTGCTTTCCGCGCAGCTTCGTGCTCTTCCTGAGCCCGCGTCTCTTCCTCGATGGAGGCTTTGAAATCATTTGTCGCTCTCTTGAAATCCGCCAATGCCTTGCCAAGGGTACGGGCCAGTTCGGGGAGTTTCTGGGGGCCGAAGATTATCAGCGCTATTGCCAGAATGATAAGTATTTGCGGCATGCCGAAGCCAAACATGTATAACCTCGCTTTTGAACCATTCTCCTCACCGGCATGACAATAGACAATGAGGGATAGCCGGTCCATTTCCAACTTTTCAGCATCAACCGGAACCGTGTGCAAAAACATCCGTCATCCCTGAGTAACGCAATCGGGAATAACAGATCTGTATCATGCTGAATAGTTATGATAATTTTTACATTCGGCTCGGCACTGCAAGAAACACTCTGCGTCAAAAAATAATAGAGGTTTTCCCGCGGAGTGTCAAGAATGTGTACGGAAAGCGCTTTGGGTAAATGCAATCGCTCGAAAGGCCTGAAAACGCAAAGAGTTTGACATAGTAGCGAACATTGGCTACTATTTGCCATGTTTTGCTAACTTTTTTGCCGCTCCCCGAGTCGGCGTAACAGGGAATAGACACACTATGTCTCAACAAGATATCAAAAACGAAATCCGGGAACTCCTGAAAAAACGTAACGCGGTTTTGCTTGCCCACAATTATATGCGGGATGAAGTACAGGAAATTGCCGACATCACGGGAGATTCACTCGCCCTTTCCATTGAAGCCGCCAAAACGTCAGCGGACGTTATTGTCTTTTGCGGCGTTCATTTCATGGCGGAATCCGCATCCATACTTTCGCCGGAAAAAACCGTACTGTTGCCGCGACTGGACGCGGGTTGTCCCATGGCGGATATGGTGACTGTCGAAGGCCTCCTGGAAATGAAAGCCCGCTTTCCCGGCGTCCCGGTTGTCACCTATGTAAACTCCACCGCTGCCGTTAAGGCACATACCGATATCTGCTGCACCTCAGCCAACGCGGGTCGGGTCGTCGAGTCGCTTCCCGAAAATGAATTACTCTTTGTTCCTGATCGCAATCTGGGACGTTTCATCGCCAAGACCTCCTCGAAAACCTTTCATTACTGGGATGGCTTCTGCCCGACCCATGAAAGGCTGCGCCCCGAAGAGGTCCTCCGTCTCAAAGAAGAATACCCGGATGCCCCCTTCATCTGCCACCCGGAATGCAATCCGGCAATCTCGGCCCTTGCGGATCACGCCTGCTCCACCAGCGGCATGTATGACTACTGCCGCACGAGTCCGGCAAAACGGTTCATTATCGGCACAGAGGCTGGAATTCTCTACCGCTTGAAAAAAGAGAATCCCGGCAAGGAATTCATCCTTGCCTCCCCGGCCCTGATTTGTCCGAACATGAAGCTGATCTCCCTGGAAGACATCCTTGCCTCCCTGCGGACCATGACCCCTGAGGTTCGTGTAGAGGAGGAGATCCGGATCCCCGCGAAACGGGCCCTGGACCGGATGCTGGCAGTGCCCCGGGACTGATAGAGAGCGGGTTAGTTACCATGATCCGGCCATTCAAAGACTTCACGCCGAAAATCGATCCCTCCGCATTTATCGCCGAGACCGCCGTAATAATCGGTGACGTCGAGATAGGTCCGCAGAGCAGTATCTGGTATAATACCGTTGTGCGTGGCGATGTGAACCAGATCCGGATCGGAACCGGCACCAACATCCAGGATCTCTCCATGCTTCACGTAACCCACCGGAAAAACCCGCTGGACCCCGGTGCCCCGCTCATCATCGGCGACTTTGTCACCATTGCCCACAGCGTGACCCTGCACGGTTGCACCATAGAAAACGGTGCCTTTATCGGCATGCAGGCAGTGGTCATGGACAACGTCGTGGTTGGAGAGGAGTCCCTCGTGGGCGCCCGTGCACTGGTAACGGAAGGAACGATAATCCCGCCCCGCACCCTGTGGCTCGGCGCACCGGCCCGTTACAAACGGGATCTTACCGCCGGGGAACTGGAACGAATCCGTACTTCGGCCCAAAATTACATCCGCTATGCCGAAGATTTCAAGCTCGGGTAAGTTCCGCAAAATAACCGCACTTACATGGTGATTCTATGAAAAATGACCGTTCAGCTCTCTTATTTGATAAAGCCAAAGCAGTTATTCCCGGAGGAGTCAACAGCCCGGTTAGAGCCTTCAAATCGGTCGGCAGCCAGCCCTTGTTTATTGAACGGGCAGCTGGTTCGAAAATGGTCGATGTGGACGGCAATGAATTCATCGATTATGTCGGTTCCTGGGGACCAATGATTGTCGGCCACTGCAATTCCAAGGTAATTGCGGCCGTCACGGCAGCCCTGCAAAAAGGCTCTAGCTTCGGCGCCCCCACCGAACTCGAAGTGCAACTTGCGGAGATGGTTATTGCCGCGGTGCCTTCCATCGAGATGGTGCGGATGGTGAGCTCAGGAACAGAAGCCACCATGAGTGCCATTCGTCTCGCCCGCGCCTATACGGGACGCGATGCAATCATCAAATTTTCCGGCTGCTACCACGGCCACGCGGATTCACTTCTGGTAAAAGCCGGATCCGGCGCCGCCACCTTTGGTGTGCCCGACTCTCCCGGTGTTCCGGCTGATTTTGCCCGCCACACCCTTACCGCGGAATACAACGACCTCGATTCAGTCCAGGCCCTGGTTGACGAAAACCGGGGAAAAGTCGCCTGCATCATCATCGAACCGATTGCCGGCAATATGGGCACGGTTCCGCCCCGCACGGGTTTCCTCGCAGGCCTCCGGGACCTCTGCGACCGGGAAGGAATCATTCTCATTTTCGATGAGGTCATGTCCGGATTCCGGGTGGCCTACGGCGGCGCCCAGGAAGTGTACGGCATTACTCCCGACCTTACCACGCTCGGCAAGATCATCGGTGGCGGTCTTCCGGTCGGAGCTTTTGGCGGCAAACGCGATATTATGGAGCTTCTTTCACCGTCGGGAAGCGTGTACCAGGCGGGTACGCTCTCCGGCAACCCTTTGGCCATGTCAGCCGGGATCGCAACCCTCGAAATCCTGGGGGAAAAGGGCTTCTACCAGCGCCTGGATGAAAAAAGCGCCCTGATTGCCGACGCCATCAGCAGTGCCGCCGCGGAGGCCGAATACCCGATTTACTCCACGAGGGTCGGGAGTATGCTCTGTGTCTTTTTCAGCAAAAACGAGGTTCACGACTGGACAACAGCGGCGCAGTGCGATACCGCGGCCTACGGCACCTATTTCCGGGCCATGCTGGAAGAAGGCATTTACCTGGCCCCATCCCAGTTCGAAACAGCCTTTGTTTCCATCGCTCATTCGGATGAGGATATCGAACGAACCGCAACGGCAGCTCGCAAGGCTTTCAAAATTCTTCGAACAAAACACTGACGCCTGCACGGTGTCCGACACCTTCGTTCTTAGAAAATTTCGCGCATCGGATCCGGCTTGTAAGAAGCTGCCTGTACCGGCCAGCACAAGACCTGCGAAGCTTTTTCATGGTAATGGAACGAACTGTTTTTTAGTGTAATGAAAATTATTATTGTTTTTTTTAGTTTTACTGTGGTACAAGGACAAAGTTGATGGATGAAGAAAAACGGAACCTGCTGAAGACCCTCGGCGTTGTATCCAGCATGGGTATCTCCGTTGTGCTGGCTATCGCCATTGGCGTTATCTTCGGGAATTTTCTCGATGAGCGGTTCGGCACGAAGCACCTATTCTTCTTCATCTTTCTCTTTATCGGAATCATTGCGGCTTTTCGCAATATCTACATAATAATCGGCAGAGAAATCAGGAAGAATGAGTCCGGTGAAAATAAACGAAAATAATATTTTCGCCATCCTGACAATCGGCAGTTCGCTCCTTTTGGCACTACTTGCCGTCTGCGGCCTGCTCTTTTTTTCTGCGTCCTTTGCGGCCGGAGTGGTTGCGGGCGGGATTGCGGCAATCGCCAATTGCCATTGGCTGTATCGGATTCTCCAGCGTGCCATGGGCTTACCTGCCCAGCAGGCGGTCAGATTCGCGCAGGCGCGCTATGCGCTTCGACTGGCAATTCTGGCGGTAATTATTTCAATTCTGATAATTTACGTTAAAATCAACATATTCGGTCTATTGCTGGGGCTGTCGGTCCTGGTCATTACCATCATTATCCTTACCCTCTATATGGCAACCCTCAACGGAGGTTAGCAAATCATGGTGCATCCTTATCTGTTTCTCGAGTTTTTCAGGGACCTCCTCGCCCCGCTCACAAAACCCTTTGCACATTTTCCTTTACCCTTTACCAGCGAAGCCGGTATCGATGCCATCGTTCATGCCTGGCTGGTAATGGCACTACTCATCGTCCTTTCGCTGATAGTCAGGGCACGAATCTCTAAGGTTCCCGGAAAACTCCAGAACTTCATGGAGATCTGCATCAGCAGTGTCGAGTCGATGATCGTGGACAATATGGGCGAACGGGGCCGGGCATTCTTCCCGCTCATCGCGACCCTCGCTTTTTTCATCCTGACCTCGAACCTGCTTGGCCTGATCCCGGGCTTCTTCCCACCGACGGCAAATCTCAACACAACCGCTGCCTGTGCACTCATCGTATTCTTCTCCACTCATGTCGTCGGAGTCCGAAATCATGGGATTAAATATTTCAAGCACTTCATGGGCCCGGTTTGGTGGCTGGCGCCGATCATGATTCCGGTTGAGATCATCGGCCACATCAGCCGTCCGCTTTCCCTCTCCTTTCGTCTCTTCGGCAATATGAACGGCCATGAACTGATCCTGCTGATTTTCTTTGGGCTCGTGCCGTTTCTCGTGCCGCTTCCGATGATGCTTATGGGTGTTCTGGTTTCTTTTCTGCAAACCTTTGTGTTCATGCTTCTCTCCATCATCTACATTCAGGGTTCGCTGGAAGAGGCCCATTAGGAACTTCGCATTTTTCAATTCCTATCCCGTTTAGGAAAAAACTTATAACAGGAGGTAGCAACGGATGTTATTTATCACCATTTGTATTCTTGCAGCAGGTATCGGCATGGGCATCGGCGTAATCGGACCTGGCATCGGTATGGGCCACGCAATCAAGGGAGCGCTTGACGGCACCTCACGTAATCCTGGGGTTTACGGCAAGCTTCTGACGACCATGATGATTGGTCTCGCCATGATCGAATCCCTGGCGATTTATGTTCTGGTCATCTGCCTGATCATCCTGTACGCGAACCCGTACAAGGAAGTTGCCCTGGAACTGGCAAAAACTGTTGTAAAGTAGCTTGTTATACCAATTCAGATCAAGGATGATCTCAAGGCTGTGAGGCGTGCTGAAGAGTACGTCGAGCAGCCGAAGACGAGCCAACACAGAGAGGGCCTTGATATGGAATTGGAATTTCACGGCATCCGAAGCAGAAAGGGAAGGGGTGGCAACCCCCTCCCTTTTTTTCTTCCACGTCCCGGCCACGGACTACCCGTTCTGAAGACATCTCTTGACCTCATTTCCCGGCTTACACTATACTCAGCCAGTAAAAAGTCACCATCTCGGTTCGCACGGGAGGCCCGTGGACACGTTACTCTGGATTTTAGCATTCGGAGCATCAGGCGCAGTATCTTTACTGGCGGCAGGTCATGCGCTGCTCATGAAACGCGATCCCCGTTCCGCACTGGGCTGGATAGTGGTCAGCCTGACCCTTCCCCTGATCGGCCCCTTCCTCTACTGGCTGATGGGCATCAACCGCATCAGCCGCACGGCTCGCCGCTGGCAGGAAAGCGGCCGACGCCTCTCTGGCTACACGGCATTCCAAACTCTTACCCAGGTGGATGCTACCCAGGATTTACCGTGCGACACCCCCCAACTGAAGAAACTTCGACTCCTGTCCGACCGGGTAGTAACCACCGCCCTCACCTCAGGCAACAGAGTTAGTGCATATCATAATGGCGAGCAGGCCTATCCCGCGATGCTGGAAGCCATTGCCGCGGCCCGCACAACCATCCACTTGAGCACCTACATCTTTGATGGCGACCGGACCGGCCGTTCTTTCGTCGAAACACTGGTCAACGCCGCCGCCCGCGGAGTTGATGTACGAGTGATCGTCGACGGACTGGGAGAGAAGTATTCCCGGCCGACCGCCCGCAAGTTGCTGCAAGGGTCCCGGGTTCACATTGCGCGTTTTTTGCCCATGCGCCAGGGGGGTCGGCTCAACCTGCGAAACCATCGGAAAATTCTGGTGATTGACGGGCGAGTGAGCTTCAGTGGAGGAATGAATATCGGCGGTCGACACATGGTCGTGCAGCCGGAAACCTCCTCGCCCGTGGTGGATATGCATTTCAAAATTGAAGGTCCGGTGGTAAACGATCTGCAAAAGGTTTTTCTGGAGGACTGGTTCTTCGTTACCGGAGAGCTACTTGACGACAAACGGCATTTCCCGCGGCTGGAAACGGTAGGAACGCCCTTGGTGAGAGCCATTGCCGACGGACCCGATAAGGAATTCCGCAAACTCTCCTGGATTATCATGGGTGCCCTTTCCTGTGCCGGCAAGCGGGTGCAGATTATGACACCCTATTTCATTCCCGATCGCGCCCTCATCTCGGCCCTGATCACAACGGCCATGCGCGGCGTGGATGTCTCCCTTATTCTGCCTGCCCGCAACAACCTGCCCCTGGTCCACTGGGCAACCCGCTCCTATCTCTGGGAATTACTCCAGTGCGGAATCCGGATCTATTATCAGCCGTCGCCCTTCGTGCACACCAAACTTTTCATTGTTGACGGACTTTGGAGCCTGATCGGTTCGGCGAATCTCGACCCGCGCAGCCTTAGACTGAATTTCGAGCTGAACCTGGAAATCTACGATTGCCACTTCAACGGTGATCTGGAAAAGCATTTTCTCGAAACTCTCTCCCGGTCTCGGGAAATTACCCTCGCTGAAATGGACGGCCGGCCTTTTCCCGAAAAACTCAGGGATGGCGCGGCGAAACTCCTTTCCCCCTACCTGTAACCGCACCGCTCAGACACCTCGCAATTCTTAGCCAATATACAATAAAGGCCGGATTTCTCCGGCCAGTTTTGCTTCCTGTGTACCATCCCGAATTACACCAATTACAGATCAAGGATGATCTCAAGGCGGCGAGGACTGAGGCTGCGAGGCGTACTGAAGAGTAGGTTGAGCAGCCGAAGACGAGTCAACGAAGAGAGGGCCTTGACATGGAATTGGAATTACTTCACCTGGACGGTGATTTGCTTGGGCTTGGTAACTAGTTTCTTTGGCAAGGTGATCGTCAAGACCCCCTTGTCGCAGGCCGCCTGCACTTTGTCCTGGTCGATTGTCTGCGGCAACAGAAAACTTCGTTGAAACGGGCCGTAGTATCTTTCGATCCGGTGGTAGTTCTCCTGGCGTACCGCCGAATCCTGCTTCCGTTCTCCGCGGATAGTCAGGGTTGAGCCCTCTATCTTAACCTCGATTGCGCCTTGCTCGACACCCGGCAGCTCAGCCCTGATCACCACCGCCTCATCGTTTTCAAAGATATCGACGAGCGGCTGCCAGAGGCCTTCCCGCAATTCCTCACCCGGCTCACGATTCCAGGCCAAATCAAGGAGCCGGTTCATCTGCTCCTGCATGCCGCGCAATTCCCGCAAGGGGTTATACCTTACAATCGCCATTTTCCAGTGCTCCTTTTCCCCGGACAATCTCAACCGGGACACCAACGTTTCTGTGAAAAAGGTTTTTATTTCAGCTGTTTTCCTTTGGGAATAGCGTGCTTGAGCTTTTTTGAACCATCATAGAGGGATTGCTTGGTGACCCCCCGCTTCTCCTTCAGGTCTTTCTTCTCGTAACCCTCTTCAAGTAAAATTTCCGCTTCATCAACCAACTTTTCGATCATTTCCTTTTCATTTTCCGTCATGGTCCGATCCCCTTTGTACTGATGACGCTAAGAATCTGTCCGAGAATGAGTACCAATACTCCAGCACGGGTAGAGCAGAAAAATCGGCCTTTTCACCTCCTTCTATCGGTCCTTGAATCAATAAATCGTAACAAACTTTCCGGCGTCTGCAACAAGATGCCTCAAAGTAGGTTGCGAAACGTATGGCAAAGAAAGCCCGGAAACTGACAGGAACATCAACAGGGTAGCAAGAAGGTGTTGTCCACCACGACCTTG
>JAJZQA010000092.1 GCA_021810985.1 Deltaproteobacteria bacterium | reverse complement strand
ATCCGGCATAGTAACCCGTAGCACTTCTTCGAAGCTCGTCACACCTTCCTTCAGCTTGGTCAGGCCTGACTGGCGCATGGTTTTGACCCCGAGCCGCATCGACTCCCGCTTGATTTCCGCGGTGTTGGCCCCGTTGAGGATCAGCTCCCGTATTTCCTCGTACATCGGCATTACCTGATAGAAGCCGACCCGGCCCTTGTAACCGGATTCGTTGCACTTTGGACAGCCCTTACCCTTGTAACAGATAAAAGTCGGCGCCTCTTCCGGAGAGCAGCCGGCATCAATAAGCGCCTGTACGGGAATCTCTTCGATTTCCTTGCACTCGGAACAGATCCGTCGCGCCAGACGTTGCGCGGTGATGAGGTTGACGGCTGAAGCAACCAGAAACGGCTCGATGCCCATGTTCAGCAGACGGTTGATCGTCGCGGGAGCATCGTTGGTATGCAGGGTAGACAAGACCAGGTGTCCGGTCAGGGCCGCCTTGACGCCGATTTCCGCGGTCTCGAAGTCGCGGATCTCACCGATCATGATGATATCCGGATCCTGACGCAGAAAAGAACGCAGCGCCGCGGCGAAATTGAGGCCGATATCCTCATGCATCTGCACCTGGTTGATCCCGGCGAAGTTGAATTCGACCGGGTCCTCGGCGGTCGAGATATTCTCCGTGGTTTTGTTCAGTTCGGACAGGGCTGAGTAAAGTGAAACGGTCTTGCCGCTACCGGTCGGCCCGGTGACGAGAACCATGCCGAAGGGTTTGTGGATTGCCTCTTTGAAGTGGGCCAGAGCCTCCGGCTCATAACCGAGCTTGGTCATATCCAGCTGCAGACTGGACTTGTCCAGCAGTCGCATGACGATCTTTTCGCCGAACAGGGTGGGGAGAACGGAAACACGGAAATCCATGTCCTTCCCGCCGCCGAGCTTGATCTTGATGCGGCCGTCCTGGGGCAGCCTTCGCTCCGCGATGTCCAGTTCCGCCATGATTTTGAGGCGGGAGGTTATGGCATTTTTCAGCTTCAAGGGCGGTTTCATCGCCTCATAGAGCACTCCGTCGATCCGGTAGCGCACGCGGAACGACCGTTCATAGGGCTCAATGTGGATATCGCTCGCCTTGCGCTTGATCGCATCGGAGAGAATCATGTTCACCAGCTTCACGACCGGAGCGTCTTCCGTGGCCCGCTCGAGAGAAGTAACATCGACTTCGTCGTGATCGGCCACAACCTCCAGATCATCCATATCAAGGTCGCTCATCATATCGGCGAGCGATGCTGACTGATCGTAGTATTTATCAATCGCCGACTTGATGCCGGTATCCGAAGCGACCACGACCTCCACATTGTAGCCGGTCATGAACTTGATATCATCTATGGCGAAAATATTGGAAGGATCACTCATGGCCAGGATGAGCGTAGATCCGGATCTGTTAACGGGAATAGCCTGGTACTTCTGGACAACCTCAACGGGAAGGAGTTTGACAACCGCCGGGTCGATTTCGAATTCGGCAAGATTGATGGAAGGAACACTGTACTGCTTGGAAAGGAAGGCCGTCAGCTCGCTTTCACTGATATATCCTTCCTTTACAAGAATAGCGCCGAGCCGGAGCTGCCCGCCGGAGTGTTTCTGCTCCTCAAGGGCCCGCTGTAACTGGTCTCTCGTTATCAGATTACTTCGAACCAGGAGTTCTCCCAGTCTGCTTGGCTGCATGAAAACCTCAATATTCTAAACGATCGATTAATACAAGGAGTGAATGGTATTTTGAAAGCGGCCTAATGTCAAGATTTTGTTATCTTTCAAGTTCTTCAAGCAATTTTTGTTTCATAGCTGCACAGGGAGCGTCGAGACCTGTCCAGAGTTTGAACGCCGACGCGCCTTGACCTGCCAGCATCCCGAGGCCGTTGGCGCAGGCCAGTCCCCGCCCTTTCGCTTCGGCAAGCAGCGGAGTCTCGGCCGGCACATAGACCATATCGTAGACCTTGGCCGTGTCCGGCAACTCCGAAAGTGGAAAGTATTCAAAACTTGTGCCATTCATTCCGACCGAGGTGGTATTGACAAGGAGATCGACGTTAGGGAGATGTCCGGCCAGTTCCGCAGCGGCAAGGGAGGATACGGCAAACTCCACAGCAGGAAATACAGCACGAAACATTTCCCGCAGCGCCAGACCTCTCGCCCCCGTTCTGTTGGCGATGACAATGCGTGCGACACCCGCCGATGCAAGGGCAGCGATCGCCCCACGTGCCGCCCCTCCCGCACCGAGGAGCAGTACGGATGATCCACGAGGATCATACTGCAGATCCTCCCGCGCCGAGGCAAGAAAACCTATCCCGTCGGTATTGTAACCAACCAGGAAATCTCCCTCGCGACAGACCGTATTTACTGCTCCGCATAGCTCAGCTTCGGGAGAGATTTTGTCAAGAAAAGGGATAATCGTGCTTTTGTGGGGGATGGTAACGTTAAAACCCCAAACGCCGAGCCGTCTGAGTCCTTCCACGGCCTGGCCGAGAAAGTCCGGCTCCACCGGAAACGGAACGTAGACATACTCTATGCCCAGCTCATCAATAGCCGCATTCTGCATAGCCGGAGAGAGGGAGTGTCCGACCGGCGACCCAATGATACCCAGAACCCTGGTTTTTCCCGAAAATTTCATTTCAGCGTTCTCCATATTCAGCAAGAATTCTTTGCACTTCATTACGCAAAGAAGGCATTTGCGCCGCAACTTTCCGCAACTCCGCCCGACCTTCCCTGCGCATCCCCAGTGACAGAAGCGTTTCGCCCGCCTCTAGCCTGCTGTATCGATAGATCTGCACCGCCTTGTCCGAGTCAAGGTCCCGGAAGGGGATCGTATTCGTCACTATGCCCCGTAGCGCATAAAGTTCCCAGACCCCGACATCCGGCGGATAGGAACGCTTCCGCTTGTCCTCATACAGTTCGTAACAGATTCCCCGCTGCCGGTGGCTGAATCCGTCCAGCTCCAGCGAATAGCGCGTGGAAAAATCGATAAAAACCGGCCTCTTGGTCAGTTGCTCCTGCACTGCGAGCGGCAGAACTTCCCGGAGCGGCAGACCCTGCCCAAGCACTTTTCGCAAGGGGCTTTCCCGAAACAAGTCCGGAAAGGAATCCAGGTACCAGCCGAATTGCAGGTGCGGAACATGGATGAGCGCCAGGTCTTCCCGCAGCCGCTCGACACCCTGCAGATACCAGAGCGGGAATGCCCCGCTGTCGCCCCAGGTAAACAATGCCGCATCCGGGGGAAGAGAGTGTAAGGTATTGACGGCATAATCATAGGCCAGGTAGTTGTTGTGTTGGTCATTCTTCAGGTAATTCCGGGAACACTGCACCACGGGGAGGAGTATCAGCAGCAGGACCAGCAGCGGCCGTACTGACCAGACCGGCAGATTCTTCGCTTCCTGCCAGTCCGTGAAAGTCTTGGCCAGTGAATAGATGCCAAGACCGCTGAAAACCGCGGCCAGCATGTAGAGCGGGGTAAAAAACTCCTCAGTAAGGAAGATCATCTCCTCGGGGGTATTCTGATAACCAACGACAAAGGCCAGGAAAACCGCAATGGCAATGCCGAAAGCTAGAAGAAAGTCGCGTGATTGCCGCCGGTTCGACACGATGCCCACCAGGAGGAGAAAGAAACCGGGAGCGGTGAACTCATTGAGCAGATTGAATGCCGCAAGCTGTTTCAGCAACAGGGGCAGATCCCGCTCGACCTGCTCCATGGGATAGCCCTTGCGCAGGAAATGCCAGAGAAATTGCGACAGGGTTTTGGCGTCTCCCCAGTTCAGCAGAGGGTTTTGCGTCGCGCGGATCGGCAGATGAAGATACACGGAAAACCCGACGAAAAAAGCCGTCACGGAAAGAATCAGTTCCCTGACCCTCGCAATCAGCCGCCAATCCGTGACCAGCAGCAAAAATGCAAAGGACGGCAGAAGCAGAACGATGGTCTGGTGCGCGCCCATGGCCAGGCCGCACAAAAGAGCCCCCAGGTAAACATATCCCGGACGTTCAGAACCTTTGAGGTATGCTTCCCGCCAGTTGAGCAGCAGCAGAAATACCAGGGCGACCAGGAAGGTAAGCAGCGGATAAGGCTTATCGTGATTCGACTGGAGCCAGAGTCGGGAAGAAAAAGCAAATGCCAGAGCCGCGGAAAGGGCTGCCGACTTTTGAAGAAACCGGGCAGTCCGGTCCGGCACGGCGCGGTCAGCGCCTTTCAGCAGCTTCAGGGTAAGTAGATAGACTCCGAAACAAGCCAGGGAGGCTGAAACGGCAGTTGCGAAGTTGACCCGAAAGGCAATGTCCCCGAAGGGGAGAAAGGTGAATGGTTTCGCGTAATTGACAAAGAGGGGATAGCCGGGAGAGTGCGGAGAACCAAGTGAAGAGATAGCTGTGACAAACTCGCCGCTGTCAAAGAAAGTGACCGATGGCGCCAAGGTAAGGAGATAGACGAAAAGCGGAACAGTCAGGGAAAGGATTGCAAAGATGTCTACTGAAGCGAAGACTGTTTTTCCTCTCACAGGATCTGTCCCTTTCCGTTTATCCTCAATGTAATCAGGGGTAAGGCAGACCTGCCAGGTTTTGAATACCGGGCAGGTTTCGATTCAATACCGCAAGACTTATTTAATTTCCATCAAAAAGTGTCGGTTGGAGCCGGACCGGAACTACCCCGAAGCCCCTCGCAATCGGAGGTCGGACTACACCGACAGACGAGGTATTGCCGCGGCAACAGACGTGTTCCCTCGATTCCGCGGCCGGTCCGCACGAGAGGCTCCGTGAAAGCTCCGCCCCGTCCCTCTTGACATCATCCCAGAGTTTCAGGATGAAAACTATGCAACTTTTTTCCCGATCCCGGCCAGGCTCATCCTGCCTTTGGCAAGATAGTACAGTCCAAGCAGGGTAATGGGAAAGAAATTAAGCGCATGGATGACAAGAGCGACACTGACGGCCTTTTCACTGCCGATGCCAAAGGCCGTGAGGGCTTTGAAACAGGCGTAATGATAAGTACCGATATATCCGGGCGATGCCGGCACCAGGACCGCAATCACCAGGAGAACCATGATGAACAGGGACGCTGTCAGGGGAAGGTCGATGCCAAAAGACTGCAGGGCAAGGTCAATGGGCCAGATGGCAAAAGTCCAGATGACCATCGAGGAGGCAACCAGCCCCAGAAAAATTGACGCCCGGGACGACAGCCGGATCCCCTGGATGAATGAACCGAGCAGGGGGATCAGTTTTTCCGCAATTCCGTGTGAAAAGGGCTTCAGCAGCACAGCCGCGAAACGAAGGGTTGTGGCAGTTTTTTTCTTCAACAAAACCAGAAATGCAACGATTCCCAGGTAAGCGGCGATCGTCACGTAGCCGCCGGTCATGAGTGCGGAGCGGATCTCCGCATCATCTCCGGGAAGCTGGAGGGTAAAGAGGGTCGCCAAAAGGATGAACAGGACGGAAAAACCGTCAAAAAGCCGATCCAGAACCAGGGAAGCGAAGACCGTGCCCTTATCGATTTTCTCCTTCTCGCCGAGCACATAGACCCGCACCAGTTCGCCAACCCGGGCGGGAAGCAGGTTATTGGCCATATAGCCAATGGAGGTTGCGGCAAACAGATTGCCCATGGAGGTTTTCTTGTCTTCCAACAGGAGAAGTTTCCAGCGATACGCCCGCGCATAGTAGCTGAACAGCGTCGCTGAGACAGCCGGCAGCAGAAAGCGCAGATCCATGCTACGCAATGCCGCCAGCAGCTCTGCCCCATCAATGGAACGAAAAACCAGGTAGAGGAAGAAGGCACTGATGCCGATTCCCAACCAGAACAGACCGCGTTTTTTCTTGGTATTTTTCAGAGAACCCTCGACATTCACGGTACTATTCATGGTGCCGGATCAGGGAAAGATCCGCAAGGATTTCCCGGCAGCGGGAGACATCATCCCGAATGGCCTCCAGCAGGGCAAAAATGTCCGGATACTCTCGCTCATCCCGGATCCGTTCGACAAAATAGACACGCAGCCGGCTGCCATAGAGGTCGGCATCGAAATCAAGCAGGTGCACTTCCACCGTTTCGGTCACACCGTAGAACGTTGGATTATTACCGATATTACAAGCTCCATCGCAAACCCAGCCATCCCCCTCAACCTTAACGGCATAGACTCCGGGCTTCGGCAGCAGCTCTTCTTCAACCTTGATATTCGCCGTCGGAAAACCAAGCTGTTTGCCGCGGTGGAAGCCATGAACTACCTCACCACCAACGGAAAAGTAGCGACCCAGGAGCGGCACGACACCCTGGACATCACCTGACGAGATCAGTTCTCGAACCATGCTGCTGCTGAAACCGGTCTCTCCGTTACCGACCTGATCCAGTACCGCGACGGAGAAACCGATCTCTTCTCCCAGCCTGCGCAGCAGACCGGCATCTCCCGTGCGGTTGCGGCCGAAGACATAGTCAAAACCGACCACGAGACTGTTCATGCCGATACGCCCGACCAGGAGATCCCGTACGAAGTTATCAGCGGGGATATCGGCAAATTCCCGGGAAAAGGGGATGATCACCAGCACGTCAATGCCCGACTCCGCAATGAGCCGCTCTTTCTCGGCATAGGTGGTAATCAGCCGGAAATCACGCTCGGGAGCAAGGACCTTCAGCGGATGAGGGGCAAAAGTTACCACCACCGACACGCCACCCTGTTCCGCCGCTGCCTGACGGATTTTCTTGAAAATCGCTTGGTGGCCTAGATGCACGCCATCGAAGTTGCCGACTGTTACGGCAGCCTGGGGAAACGGAGCGGGTATTTCTTCAATAGTTCGATAGATCAGCATTCTACTCTTGTACGGCCTGTTTGACCGCCCTCTTTTTTCCAAATATTCGCGCTACCCAGATACTCACCTCGTACATCCCGTACATGGGAATCATAATGACCATCATGGTAAGCATATCGGCGTGAAAGGCCGAAACAATTGCGCTGGCAAGTACGGCGTACTTTCTGTGCCGCGCCAGGAAATTCCCCGTAACAAGACCGAAACGGGACAAAAGAAGTACCATGATCGGCATTTCGAAGATCAGACCAAAGATCAGGATCAGCCGCAGGCAGAAATTCACGTATGCGCTGATGTTGAACCAGCTCCTCAGCCCCGTTGATTCGTACGAGAGAGAGAAATTGATAATGACCGGCCAGATAATTGATAGGAAAAAAAACGCTCCAACACAGAAACTTACTGTTGCAACGGACACAAAAGGCACGAGAAGATGCCGTTCGCGCCTGGTGAGCCCCGGAGCCACAAAAAGCCAGACCTGATAGAAAATAATTGGAAGAGCGATAATCAGTCCGGCGATCAGGGAAATCTTGCACTGGATAAAAAACGGCTCCAACGGCGCACTGTAGTTAAGCCTTCTGTCGTCAGCCTTAACCTTCGGCTCCTTGTCCATTTCGAAATGGTTGTAGGCACCTGGAAAGCGCTCCTTAAAAATTTGATACACCTCGCCCTTCAAATCCGTCAGATAGGTTTTTCCGGTCAACGGTTTTTCTATGAAGGTGAGGATGTCGTCGGAAATGTTCCAGGCAACCCCCATGCCGATGACAATCGCAATAATGACGACGATCAGCCTCTTGCGAAGTTCCACCAGATGCTCGACAAAAGACAGCATTTTCTCGTTGGTCATGGTAACTCTGTATCCTCCATCCTCAAGCGAAAGCGAATTTCCATTTTTGTTTTGAATTACTTCAAATATCCGGTTGTGAAACTAGCATAGCCGTGCCTGACAAAGCAACCGCTTTCACCGTCGTTTCCCGCCACGGCGGGGCAATTTGCCTTTCTTTCCCTTACCGTTTCGCTTTCCGACAGAAGGCCTTACCCGCGAACTCTCCTTCCCCTGCCTGACCCCGGGGCCGAACTTCCGCCCCCCGGATTCGAGGGAGAACTCGATCCGTTTAGTGCTCCGGTTGACGGCATCGACCCGGACCCGAACCGGGTCCCCAATGCGAAATGCCATACCGCTTTTCTTGCCCCGGAGAGTATGCTGCTTTTCGAGCAACTGGAACAAATCATTGCCCAAGGCCGAAACATGAACAAGGCCTTCCACCACCAGGTCGGGAAGTTCGACGAAAAAGCCGAATGAGGTAACACCGGTTATACACGCGTCATACACTTCTCCCAGGTGTTTCTCCATATATTGGAGCCGCTTCAGATCGATGATCTCGCGCTCCGCTTCCATTGCCTTTCGTTCCCGCTGGGAAGACTGCTCCGCAACCTCGGGAAGTTCGGCGGCAAGCTTTCCCAGATGTGGTTTCTGTAACCGGCCCGACAACTGATCCTTGAGGATTCGATGGGCGACCAGATCGGGGTAACGGCGAATCGGGGAAGTAAAATGCAGGTAGCAAGGTGAGGCAAGTCCGAAGTGACCGAGATTTTCGGCGGAGTAGCGCGCCTGCTTCATGCAGCGGAGCAGCAACTCGTTGACCATCCGCTCCTCGGGACGACCTTCAACTTCCCCGAGCAGTCGCTGGAATTCACCGGGTGCCACCGAATCGCCCCGCAGCTTGAAGGAAAGTCCCATCGGCTTGATAAAATCCCGGAAATCCTTCAATTTTAACGGATCAGGCGGTTCATGAATGCGGAAAATACAGGGGATGCCATTCCCTTCCAGATGGGCTGCCACGGCTTCATTGGCTGCCAGCATGAACTCCTCGATAAGCCGGTGAGCGAGATTCCGTTCGGCAATGCCGATGGACTCCGGCCGCCCCTGAAGATCGAGAATGATTTCCGGCTCGGGAAGATCAAAGTCTATGCTGAGA
>JAJZQA010000091.1 GCA_021810985.1 Deltaproteobacteria bacterium | reverse complement strand
CTGGGACATCCCTGTTTCGGCGGCAACCACAAAAACAACGGCAGAATGCATCTGGCGGTGGCTCCCCGCTGTAACATCAAATGTGGCTACTGCACGAGGAAGCACGATTGCGCCAACGAATCCCGACCGGGCGTAACCAGCAAGATTTTGACCCCTGAAGAGGCCATCGGCAAAGTCCGGGAGGTCATGGCCAGCGAGATCCTCGGTCCGATCATCAAGGTTATCGGCATTGCCGGTCCCGGAGATCCCCTGGCAAACGGAGAAACCTTCAGGACCTTCGAACTCCTCGAGCAGGAGTTCCCCCAACTCATCAAGTGCATGAGCACCAACGGGCTGCTCCTGCCGGAAAAAATTGAGCGGCTCGAAGCCCTGAATCTCTGCAGCATTACCGTTACACTGAATGCCCTTGATCCGGAAGTGGCGGGAAAAATCTATTCCCGCATTACCTATCAAGGGAAAACCTACACCGGTCGCGAGGCAGGCGAAATTCTTATCGCCAACCAGCTCAAAGGTATCGAGATGGCCGCCCGGCTTGGCATGACCGTCAAGGTAAACACGGTTCTGATCCCGGGGATCAATGACGGGCAGATTCCGCTCATCGCCAGAAAAATCAAGGAACTGGGGGCAACGGTCATGAACATTATGCCCCTCATCCCTCAAGCAGATTTCGCGGATGTCTCCCCCCCCAGTCACGAAAGACTGGAGGAAATCCGAGTGGCAAATGAACAGATCATCGGACAATTCAAGCATTGCCGCCAGTGCCGGGCCGATGCCGTCGGGCTCATCGGCCAGGACGTGAAGTTCGGTGAATCTGGATGCAATCCGAAGGCAGCCTAATGTTGCCGGCTTACAATTGTTCAGCCGGATAGCGACGAGTGAGTATGATCAAAAGGACGGTGAGGGTATTGTTCCGCAACGATGAAATCAGTGAGTTCCTCTCGCTCGCGGCTGAGGAAGGTTGGATAAGCAATGCCTGGGAATTGGAATTTTTGCGGGCAGTCTTCCCCTCCGGGTGCCTTGCCCGCAGGAACAAGGGAATCTCCGTAGCCTTTCTTACTTCGATAAAATACGAAAAGAGCGGCTGGATCGGAAATCTGCTGGTGCGAAAGGAATGGCGAGGGCAAGGTCTGGGATCGGCGCTTTTTCAAAGAGCGCTGGAGGTTCTTGAACAGCTCGGCACGAGAACCATCTGGCTCACCGCGTCCGAGTACGGCCGCCCCATCTATGAGCGTCATGGTTTTCTTGCCATCGACACGGTACATCGATGGCAGGCCAATGGACATATCCTTGCCGGAACCCCTGACAGCGATTACCGCGAGATACTCGCCCTGGATGAAACCGGCTGGGGAGACCGCAGGGAAGAGCTGCTTCGTGCGACGATCAACCACGGCAGCTCGAATCTTCTGCCGGGCGGCTTCCTGATCCGGCAGAGGTGGGGAAGCACCATCCAGATCGGACCGTGGAGCAGCAGCAACCCGAGGATCGCGGCGCAACTGCTGGAGAGCGGTATTACCGTAACCACTGACGGCCCGCGGATACTCCTTGACGTTCCCGCGGGAAACAGCGAGGCAGCGAAGCTGTTATATGGAACAGGCTTCAGCCGACAATCGTCCACAACTCTCATGTACCGGGGAGAAAAACCGGCCTATGCCCCGGAAAGGATTTATGCACTTGCCAGCATGGGCAGCATGGGTTGAACAGACAACGGAAATCTACTTCTTGTTAACCCTGAATCCCGCACTCTCCAGGCCCTTGAGATCAAGGCCCCCGGAAGTGGGCTGTACAGCGTTTTTTTCACCCTTCTCCCGCCGCGGACGCTGAGCACCCGGCCCTTCGGCTTCGCGAATGGAAAGGGAAATTCGCTTGCGCTCCAGATCAACCGCCAGAACCTTCACTTTGACCACCTGTCCCACACTTACGGCATCGTTCGGGTCCTTGATGAAGCGGTCCGCAAGGTGACTGACATGAACCAGGCCGTCCTGATGTACCCCGACATCCACGAAGGCCCCGAATGCCGTTACATTCGTCACCACCCCCTGCAGTACCAACCCCTCTTTCAGGTCGGACATCTCCCGGATATCATCACGGAAAACCGTAGCCTCAAATTCCTTTCGCGGATCCCTCCCCGGCTTTTTCAGTTCGTCCAGAATATCCCGCAAGGTAGGCAGACCGACCTGCTCGGTTACATAGCCTGCCAGATCGATGCGTGACACCAGGGCAGGATTTGAAACAAGTTCCGCAAGGGAAACGCCCAGATCGGAAGCCATTGACTCGACAAGGGGGTAGCACTCGGGATGTACCGCCGTATTGTCCAAAGGGTTACTTCCCTCGCGAATGCGGAGAAATCCGGCGGACTGTTCGAAAGCCTTTGCCCCGAAGCGGGGAACCTGAAGGAGAGCCTTTCGTGATGGAAACGAGCCATGTTCGTCGCGATGACGCACGATCGACTTGGCAAGAGAGGCTCCAAGCCCGGAAACATATGACAGGAGCGCCCAGGACGCAGTATTCAGATCAACACCAACGAAGTTAACGCACGACTCAACAACCGCATCGAGCGACTTTTTCAGCTGGGCCTGACTGACATCGTGCTGGTATTGCCCGACGCCGATGCTCTTCGGATCGATCTTGACCAGCTCAGCCAAGGGATCCTGAAGCCTGCGGCCGATGGAGATGGCTCCCCGGATGGTGAGGTCGAGATCGGGAAACTCCTCACGGGCAATGTCAGAGGCAGAATAGACACTGGCACCGGCCTCGCTCACCAGGACAACGGGCAGGGACAGCTCCGCTGCGGCCAGAGCGGACCGGACAAACTGCTCCGTTTCCCTCCCGGCAGTCCCGTTGCCCACGGCAACCATCTCGATGTCATTGCCGGTGACGATTTTGAGCAAATCGTGTCCGGCCGCTTCGGCTTTTCCCTTGCCGGAATGGGGATAGATGGTCAGGTGGTCCGCGAAACGACCGGTCGCATCGACAGCTGCCGCCTTACAACCGGTTCGCAAGCCCGGATCTACACCGAGGACCCGCTTCCCTCCGGCCGGTGGCGCCAGCAGCAGATTCCGCAAATTATCGGCGAACACCTTGATTGCCGCCTCGTCGGCACGCTGCTTTGCCTCCAGACGCAATTCAACCTCGATGGAAGGTGCCAGCAATCGCTTATAGGCATCCTCTACGACCCGCGCAAGAAATTCCGGCCAGCCACTTGTGCCGGTAATGATCCTGCCTCTCAAACCGGCAAGAATTTCCTCAACCGGTGCCAAGATGGACAGGAAGAGCACTTCCTCTTTTTCGCCCCGCCGCATGGCGAGCATCCGGTGGGACGGCACATCCTTCAGCGCTTCCTGATAATCGTAATACATTTCGAATTTGGTAACGGCGTCCTTTTTATCAGTCGCAACCCTCGCGGAAATCCGGCCCTGTTCCCAGGTAAGGCGGCGGACAAAGGCCCGGAGATCGGCATTTTCCGCGATCCGCTCGGCAAGTATGTGCCCGGCGCCTTCCAGCGCGGCCGTTGCATCGGAAACCTCACGCGCCGCATCGACAAAGGGAAGTGCGGCCTCTTCCAGAGAGACACCCGTAAATTCCTGTGCGGCAAGCAAGTCAGCCAGCGGCTCAAGGCCCCGCTCTCTGGCGATAGTAGCTTTTGTGCGACGCTTCGGCTTGAAGGGCAGATACAGATCCTCCAACTCCGTCTTCTGGCGTGTCACCTGAATACGCTGTGCCAGTTCCGTAGTCAGTTTCCCCTGATCTTCGATTGATGTAAGAACCGTACCTTTGCGTTCTTCCAGTTCGGTAAAATAGGTATAACGTTCTTCGACAAAACGGATTGCCACTTCATCCAGCTCGCCGGTCTGCTCCTTACGATAGCGTGCGATAAAAGGCACCGTGGCCCCCTCCCGCAACAGGGTTACGGTGTTTTCCACTTGAAAACGCTTGAACCCGCACTCTTCGATCAGCCAGGGAAGAATCCGGTCAAAATATGAATCGGTCTGAGACATGGGTATACCTTTCAGAAATAGTGATTCGGCTCTCTATGCACCAGCAAGCAGGTGCTCGTCAGTGACGGCAACGACCGCACTGTCGCCCGCAAGGGGAACGAACAATAGCACACTCTGGTCAAGGATTAAAGTGGTCGAGGAAGAATACCAAAAGGGGAAAGCAGAGGATTTTCAGGTCGTACGCAAAAAAAAAGCTCCGGAGTTACCCGGAGCCTTTTTCCGACGTGAAGCTGAATTAGATTTTAGAAACGTTTGCAGCCTGAAGGCCTTTCGGGCCCTTGACAACGTCAAACGTCACCCTATCACCTTCAGAAAGAGATTTAAACCCTTCCCCGACGATGGCGGAAAAGTGGCAGAATACGTCTTCGCCATTTTCCTGCTCAAGAAAACCAAAACCCTTGCTGTCATTAAACCACTTAACTGTTCCGTTTACCATGTACGTACTTTCTCCCGATCCATCTTGTTTTTTTATCAACAACCATCCCGAATACTTTTTTCCTTTTACCGTTTTAGGCTTTCAACGTCAAGCAATTTAACAGTCGCCCATTCCCTCACGACACGAGTCGAAAACACTTCAAATATCTCGAAAAAAGTATAAATATCTTCTCGAGCGGCAGGACACTAGCCCGTATCCAACAGTTACCGCACGTTCAATTCCAAGGAAGCCACGGTAACGACCGGGGGAGCGGCATGGCAGAATTTCGTCTGCATGCCCAGATATTCAATCAGCCCAGTTTCTCAACAGCCCCTGTTGAGAAACTGTTGAAAACCATGTTGATAAACCTAAAAAGCCCCATGAATTCTTGCGCTGACCTCAAATTGCCCAAATCATACTCACCACAATCATTCCTTAAATATCGGTATGTTACAAAAATATGCGCTGATTCCGGCAAGTTACACAGGTCGTTGTTATTGCTTTTTTGGGCCCCAAAAAGGACAAAGAACTTATAAACATGGGATATGTCTCAAAGGACATAACGCAACTCCTATTAAATCAACAAAGTGAGCTCGTGAACAGCCGGAACAATTTCAGCACACGCCCCAGTCCACCTAAAAACCGACACCAATTACTGCTTGGCAGCGGCAGAATTACCTGTTACCGCACCGCAATCAGAGCAACCCACCAGGCCACCACTGGAACAGCGGCGGCCCCGAGCGACAGCAGGACATTACCACGAGTGCCGGGGCGGCCATGTCTCTCAACAAGATATGCACCTGCCAAACCGAAGTGTATCCCAAAAACGAAGCCAAAGAGGTGAGCTCCGATATCGGTATTCTCACCCGACGTGCCAAGCATTGCCAATAAGGCAAGGGCCCCGGCCACAGGCAAAAACCAGCTTCTGCGCAGTCGGCTTTTTCCACGCACCATCTGCAATGCGGCAAGGATGCCGACCGCTCCGAAGACGAGAGTTGAGGCGCCGATAGACGTATGATAGGCAGGTTGAAACCAGGCATTCGCAAAGGTGCCAAGGATACCGGACAACAGGAGCAGGGTCCAGGCAAGCCCCGCCCCAAGATCCCGGCAGAGATAGACGATAAAAAAACCACCGATGGTAAGGTTCCCGAAAAGATGCAGCGCCCCGGAATGGAGGGTGAGAGCGGTAACTGACCGCCACCATTGCCCGTCGAGGATCTTGCCTGCTTGAGCGCTGCCCAATTCAAGCCAATTGACGGGAGCGTGACCGAAAAGTGAAATTTCGAGGTGAGTGAGGTTGTGAAAGGTAGCCAAAAGCAGGAGAACCGAGAGCGTCGAAAGTGTGTTTTCCGCCAGTGGGATAGCCGTTGAAGCACCTGGCGGCCAGTTACGGTTTTGATCTTCAAAGTTGCGCAATTCATCCAGTGCAAGAGCAAAAGAGCCCGCCGGAACCCGGAGGGTCCAGCCTGTGCCTTCCTGCTCAATGCGACAGGGAACGGCGCGGGACTCCAGAACCAGAGCCCAGAGGCTGGCCCTTTTTTGGGAAAGGATGGTCAGCGCAGCCGAACCTTCCCGCAGGTCAGCAGGAATGGCACGCCACGGCTCGCTTTCCAGGCCGATTACTTCCGTATCACTTTCCATAGCAATCCGCAGTGCATGAACGCCCCAAAGTAACACGGAACGTAAAAACTTGGCAGTTTACCGGCACCGTACCGTTCCAACAATCCTGGCAGGACTAAAAGGCTCTTCCTTATGGTAGTTATGCCTGAGAACATCGTAGCCCTGAGGACAGTGCAATTCGGCCTGTTCTTCCCAATCCCGGTGCAGGATACTGGAGTTGAGCAGGGAGGTCGTCCCGTCGTCATGGACCTCAATCTCGATGGTATCGGCAACTCTGGCGGTACGTACCGTCTGTGAGCAAGCGGTTAACAGCAACAACAACATCAGCAGAAAAAATCCGGATCGTACCATACTAGTGCCCCTCGATTCTTGCAGCAGTTTCCTTTTTCCAGGTGGAAAAAGGGTTTCCGGCCAGATACGCATTGTAATATCTTACCTCACCGGTTACCTCCTGTCCAAGCCAGTCGGGGAATTCCGGCTGTTGATTCTCGTCTTCCAGTTCCACTTCCGCCAACACCAGCCCTTTGTTTCCGCCCAGAAATTCGTCTACATCCCAGGTAAAGCCTTTCACTTCAACGTGGTAGCGGATTTTTTCCACCGCGCCCCCCCCACACATGCTCCCAAGCATCGCTTCGGCGTCGGCCACAGGAATCCGGTACTCGAACTCATCCCGCGAGATACCCTCGGTCCGGCCTTTGACAGTCAGATAACCTTCATCCCCAAGTATCCGGACCCGAACAGTTATGTCTTCACCTGTCACCAGGTAGCCCTGTCGACAAGGCAGACCCGGGCGACCAGTTTTCCACGAGTCATTTTTGACCAGGAATTTTCTTTCTATTTCACGTGCCATCAATTACTCCGTTCCGATTTCAGAGAATAACCTCATGACAAAAAAGTACTCCAGAATTCCATGATTCGTTCCACATTCACCCCGTCATGCGCTATGATGTCCGCGACACTCGGGCATTTGCCGGGATTTTTCCTCACGATCACTCAGAAAGAGGCGACATTAATTTTTTGTTCGGATAATGAAGGCGCAAACTCTGATCTGGCGGTTCAGGAAAATACCACAACAGGAAATTTTCCACCAGGAAGCAGGCCCTGCTGAAAAACGTATTAAAGTATTAAAGCTTTCACTCACCAACAAATAGTACTCACGGAGTTGATGCTTGTCATGCACTATTTTAAAGAACTCCGATCGCAATCAGACAACGATTACCCTCTGGACAGGCCGCTACTAAACGAGGAGGGTGAACATCCTCCTGGTCCGTCATGACCGTCCGACCCAAGGGAAGTTTACAAACACTAAAAAAACAGGCTGCCCCATGGACTATATAGCTGATCTCCACGTACATTCCTCATTTTCCCGGGCCACGAGCACGGAGTGCTCGCCCGCGGGGCTCTTCGCCTGGGCTCGCATCAAAGGCATCCAAGTGGTCGGCTCGGGTGACTTCACCCATCCGGGCTGGCTTCAGCGTCTGAAAGAAGACCTGGAACCGGCTGAGAACGGATTTTTCCGCCTCCGCAACGAAAATGTCCCGTCCCCACTGCAAAAGGCAACGGAAAAACCGGTCTGTTTCACGCTCACCGCCGAAATCAGCTGTATTTACAAAAAGCATGGCGCGGTACGCAAAGTCCATAACCTGGTCTATGTGCCCGATTTTGCCTCCGTGGAGAGGATAAACGCCCGCCTGGCAAAAATCGGCAACATTCTCTCAGACGGCCGCCCGATACTCGGGCTCGACTCGCGGGATCTTCTCGAAATCGTCCTGGAGGAAGCCCCCGAAGGCTTCCTCGTGCCGGCTCACATCTGGACACCCTGGTTCTCCCTTTTCGGCTCGAAATCGGGGTTCAACCGGATAGAGGAATGCTTCGGCGACCTGACGCACCATGTTTTCGCCCTGGAAACCGGCCTGTCATCGGACCCGGACATGAACCGGCTGATCTCCGCCCTGGACCGCTTCGCCCTGATCTCCAATTCGGACTGTCATTCCCCTTCCCGCCTCGGGCGGGAGGCGAACCTCTTCTCAACCGGCTTCGACTATTTTTCACTCCGCGAGGCCCTGCGGTCAAACTCCAGAGACGTTTTCCGCGGCACGATCGAATTTTTCCCTGAGGAAGGGAAATATCACCTGGACGGTCACCGGACCTGTGGCGTCAAGTTCGCCCCGGAAGAAACCCGCAAGGCTGAAAGGCTTTGCCCGGTCTGCAAAAAACCGTTAACTGTCGGCGTCCTGCACCGGGTCATGGAACTGGCGGATCGGCAGGAACCGCTCTATTCCGCAAGTGCTCCCATTTTCCACAGCCTGATTCCCCTTCCCGAGGTGTTGGGAGGAATACTGGGGGTCGGTCCCGCTTCAAAAGCGGTGAAAAAAGTATACGGGCTTATAATTGACCACTTCGGCTCCGAGTTCGGCGTCCTGCTCCATGCCTCGGCGGAAGAGATCCGGGAATTTTCACCTTTGCTTGCCGAGGCAATCCGCAGAATGCGGGAAGGACAGGTTATCCGGCACGGGGGATATGACGGAGAATTCGGCACTATTCGGCTCTTTGAGGATCTTGAGCTCCGACAGTTGCGTAATTCCTTAGGTCCGATTCCTGGAGAAAAGCCGAGCCGGAGTACAAAGTAATCCTGCGCCGCGGTCACCAGCGTCACCCTGACAGCCAGTTCACTGTTTTGTCACCTGCTGACAAAATTTTGTCATTTTTTATTTTTTTTACCGCTGTACCGGAATAATATCCCTCTATACCCTG